>NZ_VIFM01000400.1 GCF_006636215.1 Myxococcus llanfairpwllgwyngyllgogerychwyrndrobwllllantysiliogogogochensis
GGGGAGGGATGCCCAGCGGCTCCGGAGTAGGAGGGGGCGCGAGGCGAAGTTGCCGGCCGCCCTTGAATCCGCGCCATTGGATGTAGCGGCGGAAGTCCTGGAGGAAGGTGTCGGGGGAGAGGCCCACGGCCTGGGTGAAGGCCTCGGCGAAGTCGGGCCCCTGGCTCATGGCGTGGAGGATGCCCCGCACCACGGGCTCGCCGTAGCGGCGGGCCAGGAAGGTGAAGGCGTGGTGGGCGGCCCCGTAGACGATGTCGCTCTCGCGTCGGTAGAGGGTGTCGGCCTGGGCCAGCGGGTCCGCGCGGGGATGGGTGCTCCAGTAGCGGGCCAGGTCCTCGAGGGAGGTGACGCGGTAGCCCTGCTCGGCGGTGTACGAGGCCATGCCTTCGCGGAACCACAGGGGGATGCGTTTGCGCGTCCAGCCCAGGCGGTCCGAGGCCACCTGATACATCAGGCTGTGGGTGAGCTCGTGCAGCAGCAGCTCGTCCACCTGGGCCTGGCTTGCGCCCAGGAGCGTCCAGGTGCGGGGGCTCTGGAGTTCGATCTGCTCGTAGCGGGCCCACGCGCGCAGGAAGTCATGGTCCGGGCGGTTGGCGGCGCGCTCCAGGGCGGCGTGGTTGGGGTGGATGATGATGGCGACGGAGTCGTCGAAGGTGCCCCAGCGGGCCATGCGCGGCAGGGCGCGTTCGACGGCGAGGCGGACCTGGGTGGCGGCGTCGGAGTCTCGCGGCTGGAACTCCAGGGTGATGCGCGCTCCGCTGGCGGTGGGCGTGCCGGGCCTTCGCATGGCGTCCGTCGGAACGTCCATGGTAGTTCGTCGCGGCGCGGAGCAGCCGGCGAGAAAGCCCAGCACCAGCAGGACCAGGGCTTGGCCGAGGCTCCCCTGTCTTCGCATCCATCCCCTCGTCACGAGCCTCACTCCACCCCGAGCCAGCGCAGCACCGCGCGCCCCACGTCCGCGACGGTGGTGAAGCCTTCGACGTCCGGCGCGGGGGGGCCGAAGTAGAGCACGGGGACGCGGTGCAGGGTGTGTCCTCGCGTGGACAGGTCCTCGACGTTGCCGTGGTCGCTGCACACCATCACCCGGGCATCGGCGGGACGGTGTGCCACCACGGCGCGCAGGAAGGCGTCGAAGGTGTCCAGCGCGGCATGGGCCGCGACGAAGTCCTGCGCGTGGCCGGCTTCGTCCGCGAGGTAGTGCTCGAAGAAGGTGAAGTCCGCGCCCGCGGCCACGCGCCAGAAGATGTCGGCGGCCTCCTCGGGCGTGCGCTCGGGAGCGGGCAGGCCGTAGGCGCGAGCGTTGGCGCCGGTGATGTCCGGGGTGAGGCCGTCTCCGGCCCGGGCGTCCTCCAGCGTGCGCAGGGGCACGGGGCCCGCGGCGAAGGCCAGCTTGGACGCGGAGGGCTTCATGCGGCGCCGGGCCTCGGGTGTCGGGGTGAACTCCGGAGGCAGGGTGGTGGGGCGCCGGGGGACGCCGAGCGCGTCCAGGTAGGGCGCGGGGTAGGCGTTGGCGAAGGTGGCGGTGCGGCCGGCCGCGAGCAGGCGCTTGACGATGGAGCGGTCCGCGAGCAGCCCGCGCAAGGGGGCATTGGGGTAGCCCAGCACGTGCTGGCCGATGAGGGCGGGGGCCGGGTCTCCCGTGAGGATGGCCGTCTGGTTCGAGGCGGACTGGGGCCTTCCGGACACGCCGAACGTCGTGTCCACGGGAATACAGCGCCCTCCGTCCGGCAGGGTGGGTCCTGGGGCGTCCTGGAAGAAGGAAAGCAGGTGTTCACGGTGGGCGAGCGGGTTGATGGCCGGGTCCTTCCGGCCAATGCCCACACCATCGATGAACAGGAGCGCGACGCGCACGGCTCGCGACTGTATCCTCGAAACAGAACGCATGGCCCTCCACGGCGACCTCTTCAGCTATCCGCTTCCCGAGTTCCTTCAATGGTTGGACAGCTCCCGCAAGACGGGGACGCTCCAGCTCTCCTGGGAGGCCGGCGAGCGGAAGCTCTTCCTTCTCTCCGGTCAGGTCGGGGCCACGGCCTCGGAAGGCCTGCGTGGGAGGGTGGCCCGCCTCCTCGCGCTGGCGAAGCTCGCCTCGGGCGCCAAGGTGCTCGCCGCCTTCGACGAGCTGTCGCGCACGCCGGACGTGGACGCCGCGTTCGACGTGCACGGGCTCCAGTCGCGGTGGATTCGGGATTTGGGCCGCGAGGAGCTGTTCGCGGCGATGACGGACCTGACGATTGCCGAGCGGGGGACGTTCCACTGGACGGAGGACGCGGACCGCTCGGGCGAGGACTGGGTGCCGTCCGACATGAGCATCCGCGAGCTGTTGTTCGAATCGCTGCGCTGGGTGGATGAGCAGCCGGACGTGGACAAGGCGCTGCCCATCGACGCGCTCAGCGTCCGCGCGTTGACGCCGCCCAGCCCGAGCCAGCCGCTGATGCATCGAATCATCCTGGGGTTGTGCGCGACGCCGCAGAACCTGGGGCGTCTGCGGCTGTCGATGGGCGTGTCCCGCTCGTCGGTGACGCGGCGGGTGTACGAGCTGCTCCGGGCGAAGCTGGTGGAGGTGGATGGCGCGCCGCAGGTGGAGGCGGACCCGGTGGCGGAGATGCTGGAGAAGGGCGCGGTGCTGATGCGCGAGGGCCAGTTCGACGCGGCGGGCATCGTCTGCGCGTCCCTGCTGGCGAGCGACCCCGCGGACCGGCGCGTGCGCGAGTTCGCCCGGCTGGTGCAGCGTGAGCACGTCGCGGCGCTGTACTCGGACATGCCGCCGCTGCTGGTTCCCCTCGTGATTCACGACCCGCAGGGCATGTCGCTGCTCAAGCCCGAGGAGCGGCAGATCGCGGGCCTCGTGAGTGGGACGTGGGATGTGTCCACCATCGTCCTGGCGAGTCCCGCGAGGGAGCTGGAGACGCTCAAGACGCTCGCGAAGTTGCACCGCATGGGCTTGCTGCAGCTCACCGCGCCGCGCTGACCGGTGCGCCCGAGTCGGCTCCGCGCCCCGTGCGAAGTGCCGGGGCGCTCCACCATCCAAGCTACTCCGAGGCGGGGAGGCCCACCGCGTTGAGGCGGACGAAGGTCTGCATCAGCACGTAGAGGGCGAACGCCGCGTCATCGACGCGCAGGTGTTGCTGGGTGGCAAGTCCCTGGATGCGCAGCAGATCCGCCCCGTCCACGCGGAGCAGGAACGCCTGTTGCGCCAGCGTGCCCTCACCCGCGAACGCCAGCGAGCGCCGGATGGCGTCCGTGCAGGCCGTGACGCAGGTGGAGTAGTTGCCCGCCATGAACGCGGCCTCGGCCGCGCGCGCGTGGTCAAACAGGTCTCCCGGCGCCAGCGCGCTCACCGCGCCGAGCAATTTGGCGGAGGCGGCCTGCGAGATGGGGGCCGCGATGGGAGGTGGAGGCGGCGCCACCATGGGCTCCACCCGAGGCGGGGGAGCAATCGCGGGGAACGAGCCCGAAGGACGATGAGGCACCGGCGTCGGCATCATCGCCACGGCGGGGCCATGGCCCGAGGGCGGGGCCAGATGCGTCGAAGGGGGCGGCTGCCGGTGCTGGAGGTGCTGGGCGAGCTGCGCTTCCAGTCCCGCGGGCTGCGCGCCACCGACGGGGGCCACCGGGCGCGGCGGCGGGACGATGCGCTTGGCGCGCAGGTCCTTGATGACCAGCCGGGTGATGGCCTTGAGCGTGTCGAGCACCCCGCGCCCATTGGTGGCGGCGGTCTCGAAGTCCGGCACGCCGCGCGGGTTGAGCTCCTGGCGGAGCTGCTCCACGGGCAGCACATTCTCCAAGTCGCGCTTGTTCCACTGCATCACCAGCGGGAAGCGGTCCAGCCGGATGCCGTGCTCGAAGAGGTTCTCTTCCAGGTTCGCCAGCGACTCGCGGTTGGCGTCCATCGCGTCCGGCTGTGAGTCCGCCACGAAGACGACGCCGTCGGCGCCCTGGAGCACCAGCTTCCGCGTCGCGTTGTAGAAGACCTGGCCGGGCACGGTGTACAGCGCCAGCCGCACCGAGCAGTCCCCGACGCGCTCCACCTTCACGGGGAGGAAGTCGAAGAAGAGCGTCCGGTCGCCTTCGGTGGCGATGGACATCATCTCGCCCCGGTGCGCGGGCCGGACGGTTTCGTAGATTTTCCGCAGCGAGGTCGTCTTGCCGGACAAGCCAGGTCCGTAAAAGACGATTTTGGCGGCCACCTCGCGGGCCATCAGGTTCACGCTGCTCACGGTGTCAGCTTTCCTAGAACGACTCGACGCTTCGCGCCAGTTGCGGACGGGACATTCGCGGGGGTTCCCACGAGGAATTCGGCGGCCAGCAACGCGAACAGGGCCGCTTCCTTCGCTCCTTCCGGAAATCCCAGGGTATCAAGCCGGCGGACGGGAAGGGGGGCCAGCCGCTCCTCGAGCCGCTCCATCAACCGGGGATTCCGGGTACCCCCTCCCGAGGCGTACATCGCCTCCAGACCTGGAGTGCGAGGCAGGACCCACGTCTCGTACGCCCGCGCGGTGCTCTCCACGGTGAACTCCAGCGCGGTGGCCATCAAGTCATGGGGGCGGTCCGCGTAGCGCGCCCACAGGCGCTCCACCATCACATCACCGTATCGCTCGCGCCCGGTGCTCTTGGGAGGAGCCTGCGCGAGGAACGCGTCCGTGAGCAGCTCCGCCAGCAGCGCCGGAATCACCTGGCCTTGCCGTGACAGACTCCCGTCCAGATCGCACGCCAGTTTCCCCTGGGTGACGCGACGCGCCAGCCCGTCCATCACCATGTTGCCGGGCCCGGTGTCGAAGGCGAGGGTGTCATCCAGTCGCGCGCTGACGACGGACACGTTGGCGATACCGCCGATGTTCTGCAGGGCGCGAGGGGCCTCGGGGTTTCGGAAGGCCACCCAGTCGAAGTAGGGCACCAGCGGCGCGCCATGGCCTCCGGCGGCCACGTCCCGGGTGCGGAAGTCGCTGACGACGGGCAGGCCCGTGCGCTCGGCGATGACGGAGGGTTCGCCAATCTGCAGGGTGGAGGGGAAGGCCGAGGTCCCTGGTGGCAGGTGCGCCATCGTCTGCCCGTGAGAGCCGATGGCGCTCACGTCCGAGAGCGCCACCCCGGCCCGCTCAATCGCCTGGAGCGCGGCGCGAGCGAAGTGCTCCGCCAACTCGAAGTCGAGCTGACTCAGGGAGCGGGCGTCCTGGGGCCCCAGCATCCGGACCACCAGCTCCGGAGGAAAGGGCGCGGAGACGTGGGACAGCAGTCGCAGCCGGGCTCCGCCACCCGTGCCCGTCACCTCGCACAGCGCGGCCTCCACCGCATCCGCGCTGGTGCCGGACAGCAACCCGACGCACAGGCGCGGGCGCTGGGAGTCAGGGAGGGGAGGTTGGAGGCGCATGCCTCCAAGTCTAAGACTCGCCCCCCACGCCGCGCCGTCAGCGGCCGGGCGAGCGGGGGCTCCGTGCGTGCGCGCCCTTACGTCCCGGGCCGCCAAGCGCACGCAAGCCGTTCTCCTGGAGACGCTTCCGGGCGCCCCGGGCGTCCAGCCCCGTGAAGTGCATGGCCACGGCCACCTTCACCTCGCCGCCGGAGGCCTCCAGCAGACGGGAGGCTTCCGGAGCGGGCAGGTGCGTCAGCTCGGCCACCATTCGCGCGGCGCGGGCTCGCAGCTTCGCGTTGGCGGGGCGCACGTCCACCATGCGGCCCCGGTACACCTTGCCCAGCGCCACGAAGGCCGCGGTGGTGATGGCGTTGAGGATCAGCTTCGTCGCCGTGCCGGCCTTCAGCCGCGTCGAGCCGGCCACCAGCTCCGGCCCCGTGCGCGCCAGCACCAGGGTGTCCACGTCCGCGCGAGCTTTGGGAGGGTTGCAGCACACCAGCACCGTGTGCGCCCCACGCCGCTTCGCTTCACGCAGCGCACCCCGGACGTACGGCGTGGAGGAGCTGGCGGAGATGCCGCACACGACGTCGAGAGGACCCGCGTCGAAGGCGCGCACGTCGGAGGCGCCCGCGTCGGCGTCGTCCTCGGCGCCTTCCACGGCGCGAGTCAGCGCCCGGCGTCCACCAGCGATGCGAGCCTGGACCTGGGAAGGAGGGCTGCCGAACGTAGGAGGACACTCGCTGGCGTCGAGCACGCCCAGACGTCCACTGGTGCCAGCACCTACGTAGAGAAATCTGCCGCCCGCCCGCAACGCATTCGCCACGGCCGTCGCTGCCTGGGTGACAGCGGGCAACGCGGGGCGAACCGCACGGACGGCAACGACGTCCTCGTCATGTAACCGGCGGACGACCGACCCGATGGAGCGTAGATCAAGGTCGTCCGCGCGGGGATGAAGCCGCTCGGTGGGAGGGAGTTTCTTGGATGAAGCGCGTGAGGACCCCACCCCCGAGCGCATTACTTCAAGCCGCCTTCGTCACCTTGCCCGCTTTGATGCAGCGGGTGCAGGCGAGAACGCGCTCCGTGCGGCCCTCGACGCTGGCCCGGACCTTCTGCAGGTTCGGGAGGGTTCGCTTCTTGGTCTTGTTGTTCGCGTGGCTGACGTTGTTGCCGACGAGCGGACGCTTGCCACAGATGTCACACTTCCACGCCATGACCTCTAACTCCTTGAAAACTGGGGCGTTGGACGCCTGCCGATAAAGAGCGGCGGAACCTGCCAGAAAGCCGCTTGGAAATCCAGCCTTTCAGCCGTTTGGATCAGCCCTTGAGCGGATCCTTCTTGTTCAACATGTCTTGAACCAGGCGTGCGGCGCGCACTCCGGCGAGCAGCTCGCCCTCCAGGCCGAGGCCGGGAAGCACCTCGCGGCCCGCGAGCAGCAGGTTCTTCACCGGGGTTCGCTGACTCAAACCGGTGACGCCCAGCACTGCTTCCGATTCGAAGCTGTAGAGCGGGTGCGGCATCAGCCGCGTGCCGCGCGAGCCGCTCGCGTCGAGGTAGGGCACGGAGCGCAAGAGCCGGTGCTGCGCGGTGAAGGGCATGACGGCGTCCAGCTGCGCGTCGATGCGGGTGGCCAGGGCCTGAAGGTGCTCCTCGCCGAGCTCCCGAGCGGACGCGGGGATGAAGACGCCGGCGCACACGACGCGCAGGGCCTCCGCGTCCTTGCTCTCCTTGCCACCCGTGGCCGAGGCGCGCGCGGGGTGGAGCTGCAGCAGCATGGCGCCCAGCTCCGCGTCCTGGGTGTCCACGAGCGTCAGCTCGCCCAGGCCACGAGGGAGCGCTGTCTCCGGCACCACCCAGTTGACGGTGAAGAGGATGGATTTGGTCGTGGACTGATCCAGGTGCTCCATCAGGCCACGGTGGTGCTTCTTGTCCGTCACCAGCCGCCGCAGCGCGCCGGAGTCGGTGGCGGCCACCAGGCAGGCCGCGCGGTAGATCGTGTCCGAGCGGACCAGCTTCACGCCGGCGAACTTGCTGCCGTCGAAGGACAGCTCCTCGACGATGAAGCCGGTGGGGCTGTCGCGTCCGAGCACGTCGCCGCCCAGCTCCGCCAGCCGCCGGGTGAGCATCTCGCGCAGGCCGTCGTGGCCGCCGGCGAAGAAGGAGGGCGCCGCCAGCACCTGGGACAAGGTCCGGGTGAGCGCGAGCGGCGACTCCGGCTTCTCCAGGTGGTTGATGAAGGGGCGCAGGCCGCGCACCAGGGAGGCCGCGGGGGCGTCCGAGGCCAGCCGGAGCGGAGTCTCCAGCCCGGGGTGGGCCTTGATGAGCTTCTTGAGGCCCCATCCCTCGAAGAATCCATCCGGGGGCAGGGCGGGGT
>NZ_VIFM01000401.1 GCF_006636215.1 Myxococcus llanfairpwllgwyngyllgogerychwyrndrobwllllantysiliogogogochensis
CCTGCGTACTGCCCCGTCCAGCCCGCCGCCCGTCCTGCGTACCGCCCCGTCCAACCCGCCGCCCTTGCTGCCCAACCCCTGCGCCGTACCGCCGCGCTTCGATGCGGCATCACATAGCAGGGCGCGTGCCGCATCCTTCGCCTCGCTCGATCCAAGCGTTTCCAAGGACTTGCGACGAAGCCACCGCGAGTGATCCACGCAGGTCCGGTAAGAAGTCGGGTGAACCCCTTCCGGAATACGGTGCCCTCGGCACCGGGTTGCCCCTCGATGCCCATCAAGACCCGTCGCTGGTGTGTTCCAGGAGAGCCCGATGATGGCTTGCGTCTCCTCGTCTGCCGCTACAGGCCGCGCGGCCTCCCCAAAGCCAAGGAGACCTGGGACGAGTGGCGCCGCGAGCTGGCGCCCAGCCCCGACCTCTTCGAGGCCTTCTACGGCAAGGGCCAGACGCCGATAACCCTCGATGCCTACCGAGAGCGGTACATCCAGGAAATGCAGTCACAGCGGGAAATCATCGCAGAGCTGGCCGCGAGGGTGGACCGGGGAGAGACGGTAACGCTCCTCTGCTCCAAGGACTGCATCCTGGAGCCCGTCTGTCACCGCACGCTGCTCGCGGAGCTCATCGAAGCCGCCCGCCGCTCCTGACCTTCTGGAGCGTGGGCGGCCGCACCGCCGGGACAGGGGAGCCCATGGCTCCCGCGTCCACCAGCGGTGTCCTTCAATGGCTCACGGCGCCGGAGCCGCCGCCGGGAGTTCGTCGTCCGCCGCTTCCCGCCGGGACTCGCCGCGCACCTTCTGCATCAGCACGTAGAGGCCCGGGATGAAGATGAGGTTGACGATGGTGGACACCAGCATTCCGCCGAACACCGTCGTGCCCAGCGAGTTGCGCGCCGCCGCGCCCGCGCCCTGCGCCGTCATCAGCGGCACCACGCCCAGGAGGAACGCGATGGAGGTCATCAGGATGGGCCGCAGGCGGACCTCGGCGGCCATCACCACCGCCTCCAGCGCGTCCTTGCCGCTCTCCCTCAGCTGCTCGGCGAACTCCACGATGAGGATGGCGTTCTTGCTGGCAAGACCCACCAGCATCACCAGACCCACCTGACAGAACACGTCGTTGGCGTACCCGCGCATGAGCTGCAGCGCCAGCGCGCCCATGATGGCCAGGGGCACCGAGAGGATGATGACGAACGGCAGGCTGAAGCTCTCGTACTGCGCCGCCAGCACCAGGAACACGAACAGGAGCCCCAGGCCGAAGATGATGAGCGTCTGACCACCGCTCTCCTTCTGCTCCAGGCTGATGCCCGTCCACTCCGCGCTCATGCCCTGCGGCAGCGTCTGCGCCGCGAGCGTCTCCATCGCCTCGATGGCCTGACCGGAGGAGACGCCCGGAGCCGCCGCGCCGTTGACCTCCGCCGAACGGAACAGGTTGTAGTGGCGGATGACCTGCGCGGACACCGTGGGCGTCACCTTCACCAGCGACTCGAGCGGAATCATCTCCCCGTTGTCGCTGCGCACGTAGAACGCGCCGATGTCCTGCGGGCTGTCGCGGTACTGCTGCTCGGCCTGCACGTAGACGCGGTACGTCCGGTTCGCGTAGTTGAAGTCGTTGACGTACTGGCTGCCCATGTAGACCTGCATCGTCCCGAAGATCTGCTCGATGGGGATGCCGAGCGCCTTGGCCTTCTGCCGGTCCACTTCCACGTCCAAGAGCGGGGTGTCCGCGTTGAACGCCGTGAGCACGCCGCGCAGCCGTCCGTCCGCGTTGCCCTTCGCCACCAGCTCCTGCGTGGCCGTCGCCAGCTCATCCAGCGTGCGCGAGCCCGCCGTGTCCTCGACGATGTACTGGAAGCCGCCCACGCTGCCCACGCCGCGGATGGCCGGGGGCTGGAAGGGGATGACACGCGCGCCACCGATGCGGCTCAGCGGCCCACGCAGCCGCTCCACCAGCCCCGCGACGGACTGGTTCTTCCCCGGACGCTCCTCCCACGGGATGAGGCTGGAGAACACCGTCGCCAGGTTGGGGCCGGTGCCCTGGAAGGAGAAGCCGCCGATGGCGAACATGGCGCGCACCTCCGGCTGCTGCTTGAGCACCTCCTCCACCTGGGCCAGCACCTTCTCCGACTGGGCCAGCGACATGCCCTCCGGGCCCTGGATGGAGATGATGACGTAGCCCTGGTCCTCGTCGGGGATGAAGGCCGTGGGCGTCACCCGGAACAGCACCACCGTGGCGCCGATGCAGGCCAGGAACGCAACCAGGACGATGAGCGGGTGCTTGAGCAGCGCCCGCAGGCCTCGGCCGTACCAGGCGCGCGTCGCGTCCAGCACCTTGTCCACCCAGCGGAAGAACACCCACTTCTCACCCACGTGGTGCTTGAGCATCCGAGCGCTCAGCGCCGGGGTGAGCGTCAGCGCGCAGAACGTGGACAGCGCCACCGACGCGGCGATGGTCAGCGCGAACTGGCGATAGATGGCGCCCGTCGTTCCAGGGAAGAGGGCCACCGGGACGAACACCGCCACCAGCACGACGGAGATGGCGATGACGGCGCCGGCCACTTCCTTCATGCCCTCGCGCGCGGCCTGTCGCGCTGTCAGGTGCCGCTCCACCATCAACCGTTCGATGTTCTCGATGACGACGATGGCGTCGTCGACGACGAGGCCCGTGGCCAGTGTGAGGCCGAAGAGGGTGAGGGTGTTGATGGAGAAGCCCATCAACTGGACGAAGGCGAAGGTGCCCACCAGCGAGACGGGCAGGGTGAAGGCTGTAATCAACACGCTGCGCCAGCCGTGCAGGAACAGGAAGATGACCAGGATGACCAGGGCGATGGCTTCCACCAGCGTCTGGAGCACTTCGTGGATGGAGGCGCGCACCGCGAGCGTGGTGTCCGTGCCTGTCTGGAACGTCATGCCCGGGGGGAACTGCGTGGACAGGCGCTCCAGCTCCTTGAAGACGCCGTCGCGCACGTCGAGCGCGTTGGCGGTGGGCAACTGGAAGATGGCCAGACCCACGCCCGTCTTCCCGTTGAAGCGCAACAGCGTGCCGTAGCTCTCCGCGCCCAGTTCCACCCGGCCTACGTCCTTCACGCGCACGCTCTTGCCGCTCGCGTCGCGCATGAGGACGATGTCGCCGAACTCCTCCGGGTCCACCAGACGGCCGCGCGCGCGGACCGCGAGCTGGTAGGGCTGCTCTTCACTGGAGGGTGGCTGGCCCACCTGTCCCGCGGCCACCTGGAGGTTCTGCTCCTGGAGCGCGCGCGTCACGTCCTGGGGCGTGAGCTTGCGGCGCGCCAGCTCCGTGGGGTCCAACCACAGGCGCATGGAGAACTTGCGCTCGCCGAAGATGCGGACCTCGCCGACGCCGCGCACGCGCTTGATGGCGTCCTTGAGATTCACGTCGGCGTAGTTGCTGAGGAACTTCGCGTCGTAGCGGTTGTCCGGGCTGGACAGACCCACCGTCAGCAGCATCTGGCTGGAGGCCTTGTTGACGACGATGCCCGTCTGGTTCACCTGAGAGGGCAGGCGCGCGGCGGAGCGGCTGACGCGGTTCTGCACGTCGACGGCGGCGACCTCGATGTCGCGCGTGGGCTCGAAGGTGACGGTAATCTGGCTGGTGCCGTCATTGCTGCTGGTGGAGGTGATGTAGCGCATGCCCTCCACGCCATTGAGCTCCTGCTCGATGGGAATGGTGACGGCGCTCTCCACCACCTCGGCGCTGGCGCCCACGTAGTTGGCCGTCACCGTCACCTGCGGCGGTGCCAGGTCCGGGTACTGGGAGATGGGCAGGGTGGGGATGGCAATGGCCCCCACCAGCGTCAGCAAGATGGAGCAGACGATGGCGAAGACGGGTCTGCGGATGAAGAAGTCGACGAACACGGCGTTCAGGCCCTCATTCTCATGGCGGTAGCCGAGCCTCGCGATGCGACTGGCGAGGCCCGGTCCATCCCTTGGCTCAGCGGCTGCCCGCCGTGGCGGCACCGGCCCCGGCGGCCGGAGCGGCGTCGGGGGACTTCACCTTCACGGCCATGCCGTCGCGCAGCGCCTGCAGCGAGGACACCGCCACCCGGTCGCCCTGCTTCAGCCCGCCTTCGATGACGTAGGACAGGTCGCCCAGCGTCCCGAGGACGATGGGGCGGCGCTCCACCACCGTCTTGCCTTCCTTGTCCTGCACCACCATGGCGAAGGGCTGACCACTCAGGCGCACCACCGCGAGCGCGGGAATCTGCAGCGCGTCCCGCTTCGCGTAGACGATGCGCGAGCGCACCAGCTCGCTGGGGCGCAGGCCCACGGTGTTCTGGAAGGCCGCCTTCACCTCCACCAGCTGCGTGCGAGGGTCCGCCTGCGGCGCGACGAAGAACAGGGGGCTGGTGAGCAGCACCTTGCCCTGCGAGTCCAGGACCTCCAGCGCCGTGTCCGGCTTGAGCGCGCGCGCCCGCTCGGACGGCAGCGCCACGCTGACCTCCAGGACATCCGCCTGGGCAATCGTCGTCAGCGGCGTCGTCGCGCCCACGAAGTCACCCATGCGCACCAGCACGTCGCCCACCGTTCCCGCGAAGGGCGCGCGCACGGCGTGGAACTGCAACTGCACCTGGCGCTGGGCCACCTGGGCCGCGGCGGAGCGCGAGGCGGCCTCGGCGGCCTCCACCTGGGCGCGGCCCTGCTCCAGCTCCTGCGCGCTGGCGAGGCCTTCCTTGTAGAGCGCCTCCGTGCGCGCCAGGGTGGTGCGCGCCAGCTCCCGGCTGACGTGCGCGGAGCTCTGCTGCGCCTGGGCGCTGTCGAGCGCGGCCGTCTCCGTGCGGGAGTCGACCTCCAGAATCGCAGCCCCGGCCTCCACCTTCTGACCGGGCTTCACGTGGATGCGGCGCACGTAGCCCGCGACTTGAGGCAGCACGGTGATGTTCTGCCGCGACAAGAGCGAGCCCAGATACTCCCCGGTGTCTCGCACCTCGCTGGGCGCCAGCGTCAACACCTGCACCTCGCGAGGAGGCGGCGCGGCCGGAGGGGCCGCCTTGCCCGAGCACCCCGCCGCCATCAGCAGGGCGGAACTCCACAACGTCATCTTCAGCGCCTTCAGGGGGCGCACCCGCATCACCAATCGCACCGGGCCTCCGTCAAGAATGCGTCCAGGCGCGCCTGGACAAGCTCGAATTCACGCAGCGCCAGCGTCAGCTCCGCCTGGCGCAAGGCCGCTCCGCTCTGCACCAGCTCCAAGCTGCTGCCGCGGCCCACTTCAAAGGAACGGCGCGTGAGCCGGTCCGTCCGGTCCGCGAGCTCTCGCGACTCGGACGCCGTCTTCACCAGCGCCTGTGCCACCTCGATGCTGCGCCGGGCCTGCGTCACCTCGACGGACACGTCGCGGCGGCTGCCCTCCAGCGTCTCCGCCGCCTGGCGTTCGATTCCCTCGCGCTCCTTCACCAGTCCACCGCGCAGGCCGCCTTCCCACAGGGGGACGGACAGCACCGCGGCGATGCTCCATGAAGAGAAGCGCCCGAAGCTCGGGTCCGTCGTCACCGCTTGCAGGTTGCTCGTCAGGCCGAGCGTCGGCAGGTAGCCCGCGGACGCCTGCCGCCGGCTGTCGCGCGACGCATCCATCTGCGCGCGGGCGGCCGCCAGGTCCGGGCGGGTGTCCAGGTCCTCCAGCGGAGTGCACGCCTTGCGCGTGTCCTCCATCAGTCCGCCCAGGTTGAAGGACGTGTCCACGCCCACCGCGTTGCCAAAGCCCAGGGCGATGCCGAGCGCCTCGCGCGCCCGGCGAAGCTGCTCGTCACCGGAGACGAGCGCGCCGCGCGCCAGCGCCACATCCTGGTTCACCCGCACCACGTCGAGCTGGTTGCTCGCGCCCAGGTCGAACGAGCGCGTCGTCAAGGCGGAGCGCTCCAGCGCCTGGAGCAGACCCACGCGGTTGATCTCCGCGGCCCGCTCGGCCGCCACGGTGGCGACCAGCGTGCGGGCAAGCCCCAGCGTGAGGCGGCGACGCAAATCTTGAAGGCTGGCCACCGCGCCGCGCTCGGAGGCGGACGCCGACGACAGGCCTCGCCACGCGCCCACGTCCACCAGTGACTGGCTCAGGGACGCGGAGAGGGTTCCGACAATCGGCGAGGTGGGCGTGCGCCCGTCCAGCGCGGGCGTGGGAAACACGCCCACCGCGGTGTCCGGGTTGAGGAGGTCATGGGCGGCGCTCGCCGACGCGCGTGCGTTGGGCAAGAGCGACGCCAGGGCCTGACGCCAGCGCCCCTCGGCGCGTTGGACGCCGGCTTCCGCGGCCCTCAGATTCGTCGAGCGCTCCCGCACGAGCGTCAGCGCCTGCTCCCAGGTGCTCACCTGCTGAGGCGCGGCGGGGACCGGCGCCAACATCGGGTCCTCCACCTTCGGCTGAAAGGGGACAGGGGGAGGAACAGGAGTACTCGGCGCGGCCGGCGTCGAGGCAGCGACGAACGCCAAGAGGAGAGCGGTGGGTGCGGACATACCAATCGGGTAGGTAAGGGTGACTGCAGGTGCGACTCGACTCCCCCCATCCGACGAATTGCGTCAGGCAGATGTAATTGACAACCATTGTAGGCGACAACTATTTCTTCAGAGGAATGACTTTCGCGGAGCACCTCGCCTCGTTGCGTCGCAGCATTCGCCGCCACCTCACCGAGAAGCTCGGGGCGCGGACGACGCGGCCGTTCAATCAACTGCTGGCGCTGAAGGCCATTTCCGAGGGCATGCGAAGGCAGTCCGCGCTCGCCGAGCGGCTGATGGTGGACGCGCCCGCGGCGAGCCGGCTGGTGGATCGGCTGGAAGAGGATGGGCTGGTGCTGCGGCAGGCCGGGGAGGACCGGCGCTGCTTCCGGCTGGAATTGACCGCTCAGGGAGAGCGCGAGCTGTCCCACCTGCTCGATGCGCTTCGGGAGCTGGACGGCGAGCTGGGGGAGTACCTTCCGGAGCCGGAGCTGTCGGAGCTGAAGCGGCTGATGGAGAAGCTCCAGACGGGCCTGAGCCTGCGGTCAGTCGGTCCGGACGTGCCTGGCACCGACGGCTGCGGGGAGTGAGCGGGGCCTGGAACGACGAAGGGCCCGGCCTCCGGAAGTGATTCCGGAAGACCGAGCCCCTCGGCTCGAAGCGGCGAGGCGGCCTGTCAGGCCTGCTGCGCGGGCTTCGGCTCTGCCTCGGTGGTGGCGGCGGGAGCCTCGGCGGGCGCCTGCTGCGCGGCGGACTGGGCCTCCGACTCGGCGCGCACGCGGGAGGTCTCCTCGGTGCGCTGGTCGCTGGCGGCCATCTCCTCCGGGGTCAGCTCGGTGCGGTCGGCCAGGATGCCCGTCTTCTTCTCCAGGTCCTTGATGGCGCGGCGCATGAGGTCGCGCTCGAGCAGCGTGCGGTTCAGCCGCTTCTCCAGCGCCTTGTACTTGTCCTTCATCAAGTCCAGGTCGCCCTTGGTCGCGGCGTAGACGCGCTGCTGCGTCTCGTTGCGGCCCTTGATGCGGCGCACTTCCTTCTCCAGGTCCACGGCGCGGTTGCGGTCCTTGTTCGCCGCCTGCTCCAGCCGGTCCATCTTCTCGCGGTCCGCCTCGCTCAGCTCGCGGATGACGCGGCGAGGAGTCCGGTCCTCGCGAGCGGCCTCGGCCACCGGCGTCACCGACACGGCCGCGGCCACCACCTGCTCACCCTCCTTGGCGGGGGCGGCGATCTGCGGGGCCACCA
>NZ_VIFM01000402.1 GCF_006636215.1 Myxococcus llanfairpwllgwyngyllgogerychwyrndrobwllllantysiliogogogochensis
GGCTTGGGCGGCGGATGAACGGGTGGGGGCTCCACGCGGCGGGGACGCTAGCGCGTTCGGAGCGTGGAGCCCAAGAGACGTTCAGCGCGGCTCGAAGGGACCGATGAAGTCCTGCTTGCCGATGCGCACTCCATTGTGGCGGAGGATGTCGTAGGCCGTGGTGACGTGGAAATAGAAGTTCGGCAGGCCAAAGGTGAACAGGTAGTCGTCTCCCTGGAAGTCGCGCTTGTAGTCCCCCGCCGTGAGCGTGACGGTGCGCTTCTCGCTGCCCTGGAGCGTCGAGGCGTCGATGGACTTCAGGAAGGCGACGGTCTTCGCGATGCGCGCGTGCAGCTCGTCGAAGGTCTTCTCGGTGTCCGGCATGCGCGGGGCGGGCACGCCGCTCAGGCGCTCGGCGGTGGCCTTCGAGGTGTCGCTGGCGCGCTGCACCTGGGCCACGAGGTTGAGCATGTCCGGCGCCAGCTTCGCGTCGAGCAGGGTCTGCGGGTCGACGCCGTTCTCCTTCGCGTGCTGGGCCCCCTTTTCGAGCAGGGTGGAGAGCACGTTGAGGGCTCGGATGAAGACGGGAATCGACGCCTGGTACATCGAGATGGACATGGAAGGCTCCAGGCCGTCCCGGGCGGACGGCGGTTCTTCGAGGCGCGACTGTCTAACGCGTCCCTCATTTTCGTGCCGGGCAGAGAAGGTGACGCGAGGTGTCGAGGTCCATGTGGGAGTGGAGTACCCTCAAGACGGATGGACAATCTCGCTCACTCGCTGGTCGGAGCCTGGATGGCGGAGGCGGGGCTGAAGCGCTACACGCCGCTGGCCACCGCGACGCTCGTCATCGGCGCGAATCTCCCGGACGTGGATGCTGTCTTCGCCCTCGCGGGCTCGGACGCCTCGCTGTACTGGCGTCGAGGCTGGACGCATGGGGTGCTCGCGCTGTCACTCTGGCCCTTCGTGCTCACGGGGTTGATGTTGTTGTGGGACCGCTTCGTGCGAAGGCGCCGACAGCCAGACCTTGCTCCCGCTCGCGCGGGGCCACTGTTGCTCTTGTCCACGGTGTCGGTGCTGAGTCATCCCGCGCTGGACTGGCTCAACACCTATGGTGTGCGGCTGCTGATGCCGTTCGACGGGACGTGGTTCTACGGTGACACGTTGTTCATCGTCGACCCGTGGGTCTGGCTGCTCGCGGGAGCGGCCGTCATCATGGCGGATGCGCGCACGCGGAAGTCCGTCGCGGGCTGGCTCGTGCTGGGCGTGGCCACCACCGCGCTCGTCACCATTCCAGGCTTCGTTCCCTGGCCCGCGAAGGTGCTCTGGGCCGTCGGTGTCGCGGCCATCCTCTGGCTGCGCTTGAAGGGCACTAACGTGGTGTCCACCCAGCGCGTGGCGACGGTGTGCGGCGTGGGTCTGGTGCTCTATCTGGGTGCCATCCTGCTGGGCTCCCAGGTCGCCGCGCCCAGGGCCCAGGAGTGGCTGAAGGCGCAGGGGCACTCCGTGGAGCGCGTCATCGCGGGGCCGGTGCCCGCGAATCCCTTCGTGCGAGACCTCATCGCCCTGGGGCCGGACCGCTACCACTTCGTCCGCGCGGACTTCCTGAGCGGCGGTGACGCGCACCTTGAAATGAGCGGGCCGACGCTTCCTCGCGAGCCCAACCCTGGTCCCGTCATCCAGGCCGCGCTCGCGGCGCCGCATCTGCGCGGCCTCGCCAACTGGCTGCGTCTGCCCACGTATCAGGTGGCACAGACGGAGGCGGGGTGGCGCGTCACGATTGATGACGTGCGCTACTCACGTTCGCAGAGCGGAGGACTTGGCTCCGCCGTGGTTGAACTCGACAAGGAATTGCGGCTCGTGAAGCGCCCGAACGTCGAGTAACCCTCCGCGCTCGCGGGCGCGTGGCCACACGCTGTCGTGCGCACGCCGCATCGAGGAGTCTCGCCACATCCCCGAAGGCGCCCACTCGCCAGTGGGAGCGCCGCGTGAGCCACATCGCCGAAGGCGCCCACTCGCCGGTGAGGGCGTCGCGTGAGCCACATCGCCGAAGGCGCCCACTCGCCTGTGGGGGCGCCGCGTGAGCCACATCCCCGAAGGCGCCCACTCGCCAGTGGGAGCGCCGCGTGAGCCACATCGCCGAAGGCGCCCACTCGCCTGTGGGGGCGCCGCGTGAGCCACATCGCCGAAGGCGCCCACTCGCCGGTGAGGGCGTCGCGAGAGCCGCATCCCCGAAGGCGCCCACTCGCCTGTGGGGGCGCCGCGCGAGCCGCATCCCCGAGGCGGAGCATCGCGGGCGCCGTACGTCTGGGCTCGCGTGGTCGCCGCACGCGAGCCCTCGCTCGGGCACTTCAGCGCTTCAAATCGATGCGCACCCACTCGCCCTGCGTCGCACCGGGCAGCACGGTGAAGCCCTGGTTGCGGTAGGCGGCCTCCACGTCCGCGCGCTGATGAGACAGCACGCCCGCGAGCACCAACCGGTCCTTCGCCTTGAGCGCGATGAGCGGCGCCAGCTCGATGAGCGTGTTGGCGAGGATGTTGGCCAGCACCAGGTCGAAGGTGCCTTCCACCGCCGTCAGTTCCTTGCCGGACACGTCGATGTCGGGCGTGCCGTTGTCCGTCAGGTTCTCCTGCGCCAGCTCCACCGACGTCGGGTCGTTGTCCGTGGCGACGACGCGCCCCGCGCCCAGCTTCTTCGCCGCGATGGCGAGCACACCCGTGCCGGTGCCCACGTCCAGGACGCTCGCGCCCGGATGGTCCGCCATGAACGCATCCACCGCCGCCAGACACAGCGAAGTGGTGGGGTGGTCGCCCGTGCCGAAAGCCATCTTCGGCTCAATCACCAGTCGCACCGCCCCGGCGGGGGCATTGCCCACGTCCCACGGCGGCCCCACCCACAGCCGGCCCACATGGACGGACTTGATGAGCGACTTCCACTCGTTGCTCCAGTCCTGCTGGGGCTGCTCGTCCAGGCTGAGCCGGGCGGAGGGGTAGGACTCGGCGACCTCTTCGCGGGCGGCCTCGGCCGTCTCGCGGTCCTCGAAGTAGCCGATGATGATGTTCTCGCCCACCGGCGGAGCCTTCACGCCGGGCATGGGGGGAGTCTCCCGGTCTCGTACCTCGAGGCCGAGCGCACCGGACTCGTGGAGGAGGTCCTGTACGGCCTCGGACGCTTCCTCGGGCAACTCCACGGTGAGTGACAGATAGGTCTGGGACATGCGGGCCCTTTTACCGCGCCGTGCGTAGCGTGGGAGCGCCGTGAGACACCTGTTCATCTTGTGGCCGCTGGCCTGGCTGACCGCCTGCTCCGGCCCGGAAGCGCCCGACGCCGCCGTCTGTCGGGATGTCGTCAACCGCCTCTGCGAGACGTCGGCCTGTCCCGGCGTGGCCGAGCAGCTCGCCGTGGACACCCGCTGCGAGGCCACCCTGTTGGAGCGGACCGGCTGCGGCTCGGAGGACTTCACCTTCTCCGTACCCACTCGGGAGCGGGTCCTGGACTGCCGGGTGCCGCTCATCCGGGAGGGGACCACCCCGGGGCGCACGCCCACTTGTGGGGATTCGGCCCGGTTCCTCGTGGACTGTCCGGACGTGACGACCTTTTTCCGGGGGGAAGTGCCATGAAGCGGTGGGTGGCGTCGGCGTTGGTGCTTTCGGTGGGGTGTACGCCCCTGGACATGGAGCGGCGCACCGAGCGAGGCCCCGTCCTGCGCACGTACCTCCAGGAGACGCAGCTCGGGGAGCGCATGCCCTTCGCGCGCACGGAGGTGCGTTGGCCCCAGCTCTCCCTGCGCTTCTTGACGGCGGACATCTGCCGCACCGAACAACATGCCGAGTACACCGAGGACATCATCACCACCCGCTCCGTGCCGGGAGCGGCGGGGGCGGTGAGCTCGGGGGGTGTCCTCACGGCCGTGGGTGGCTTCCTGGTGCTGGGGCGCACGCTCTTCTCCAACACACCGGACAAGGACTCCATCGACCGGAGTGGCCACTACGGTGCCCCCAGCCGCGAGGTGGCGACGACGTGGGGCGTGGTGCTGCTGTCACTGGGCGTGCCCGCGGTGGTGGCGGGCATCATCCAGCTCCACCGGGGCGGCGAGACGAAGGAGACGCGCAAGGCCGACGAGATGGTGGCGTTGCGTGAGGTGCCCTGTCAGCCGCAGCCCGCGGACGGCGTGGTGGAGCTGGCGGGCGGCAATGGCCCTCCGCCCGAGCCGCGCGCCACGCTGAATGGGACGCTGGTGCTGAGCGCCGACGAGATGCGGACGATGAGCTTCTCGGGCCTGCTGTTGGACGGAGCCCCGGTGCTACTCCATGACGAGGACCGCTCACGGATGGAGACCTTCCGCACCTGCGCCTCGCTGCTGGCCGCGCCGGTGGACCCGGAGGCACTGGCCCGCGAGGCCAAGACGCATCCGAACCGGCTTCGCACCAAGCGGGAGCTGGTCCGGGCCTGCACGACGCTGCCGGGGGCTCCGGCGGGGCCGTTGCTGGAGGCCATCGACTCCGCGCTCTCGCTGGGGACAGGCGTCGAGCCGGAAGCGAAGCCTTCGCCTCCTCCGCCCATGCCCGGCACCGACCTCTGAGTCAGCGCGGGCCACCCGCGAGCCCGGAGCGAGAATGCGAAAGGGCCCACCCTCGCGAGAGAGCGGGCCCCTGAGGCTTCGATGAGTTCAGCGTGCGTGGGGCCCACCCTCGTGGAAGAGGGCGGGCCCGCGACTCACGGACCGACGACGGTGAGCACGCTCTTGTCGAAGTCGATGACCTGACGCGCCACCTCGAGCACCTGGTCCGACGTCACCGCGGCGATGTGCTCCGCGTAGTGCAGGAAGTTGTCCAGGTTCAGCCCGTAGACGGTGTCCATGGCCATCATCCCCGCGCGCGCGCCGTTCCGCTGGAGCGCGATTTCGTGCGTGCCGATGAGGTTCTGCTTCGCCCGCTCCAGCTCCTCCTCGGGGATGCGCTCGTCACGGATGCGCTTCAACTCCGCGCGGATGCCGTCCAGGGCCGCGTCCACCTTCTCGGGGCTCGTGCCCATGTACGCGGCGAAGTAGCCCGGCTCGATGCCCTCGACGCCGAAGCTGCTCACGCTGTACGCCATGGAGCGCTTGTCGCGCAGCTCCACGAAGAGCCGGCCGCCCTGCCCGGACAGCACGCCCGACAGCGTCTCCAGCGCGTGGCGCTCCGGGTCGTTGATGCGCAGCCCCCGGAAGCCCATCACCAGATGCGACTGCGCCTTGGCCAGCACGCGCTTCTCCTGGCGCGCGGCCTCCAGCGGACCCTCGGCGGTGACCTTCGGCGCGGCGGCGGCCTTGCCTCGCGAGGCGCCGAAGTACTCCCGCGCTAGCGCGAGCACCTCGTCCACCTTCACGTCACCCACCACGGTGAGCGTGAGCTGGGACGGGTCCATGTAGCGAGCGTGATACGCGCGCAGGGCCTCGGGCCCCAAAGCCTCCACGGACTCCTTCTCCCCGAGCGTCGGCAGCCGGTACGGATGCGTCCGGTACAGCGTCCGGTTGAACAGGTCGAACGCGAGGCTGGACGGCTTGTCCTCGCGGGTGAGGATGTCCTGGAGCATCAGCGCGCGCTCGCGCGCCACCTCCACCTCGGGGAACGAGGGGTTGGACAGCGTGTCCGCGAACAGGCGGAAGGCTGACTCGAAGTGGCGCGAGAGGAACTCGCCCCGCAGGTTCACCGAGTTGCGCCCGCTCAACCCGCCCATGCTGCCCGCGTAGATGTCCACGAGCTGCGAAATCTCCTCCGCGTCCCGCGTCGGCGTGCCTCGCGTCAGGCTGCGCGACAGCAGCGTGGTGAGGCCGTTGTCGGCGGACGTCTCGTAGCGCAGGCCGCCCATGAAGGCCGCGCGCATGGCGAACAGCGGCACCGCGGGCTCCACGCGCACCATGATGGTCGCGCCCGAGGGAAGCTTCTCCGTGATGATTTCGCTGGGGCCCTTCGTCTTGGCGCCCAGGCGCAGCGAAGGCTCCCCCACGGAGACCTTGCTCGCCTTGCGCTCCGGAGGCGCGGCGACGGGGCCGCGCTCCACCCTGTCCAACACCGCGTGGACCTGCTCCTCCGTGAAGGTCGTGCCGTGCGGCAGAAGCCCGGTGACGGTGGCGTGGTCGAAGCGCAGGTACTTCTCCGCCGCCGCGCGCACCTGCTCCGCCGTGAGCGAGCGGATGCCCTCGTAGTAGCGCGCCTCCGCCTCCAGGCTGCCCATGCCGGACTGGTAGAAGCCCATCTTCCGGGCGATGCCCTGCACCGTCTCGCGCTGGTAGACGGCCTCCGCCTCCAGCAGCGCCTTCGCTGTGGACAGCTCGTCCGCGGCCACCGGCGTCACGCGCAGCGTGGCCAGCGCCTTCGAGGCCTCCTCCAGCGCCCGCTCGAGGTTGCCCGGCTGCAGCGTCATTGACATCGAGAACAGGCCCGGGTCCTGCGGCGTGTAGGAGAACGCGTGGATGTCGTTGACCAGGTTGTGCTTGCGCTTCACCTCGCGCGTCAGGCGGGAGGCATCACCCTGGCCGACAATCATCGCCAGCACGTCCATCGCGGGCGTGTCCGCGTGCGAGGCCTCGGGGATGGGGAAGGCCATGTGCAGCCAGGCCTCCTTCACCTCGTCCGGGCGCAAGAGCACGCGGCGGCCGGTGGGCGTGGGCTCCTCGGGACGCTTCCCCGCGCCCTCGTACGGACGGCCCCAGTCCCCGCCGAAAATCTCGTCCACCCACCCGCGCAGCTCCGCCTCGCTCAGGTCTCCGGAGACGGAGAGCACCAGGTTCTTGGGCGTGTAGTAGCGGTGGTAGAACTCCAGCACCTTCTCCCGCGTGAAGCTCCGCACGCTCTCCGCCGTGCCGAGCACCGGCAACCGGTACGGATGCGTCTGGAACACGGTGGAGAACAAGTCGCGCGACGCGCGCCGCGAGGGCGTGTCCTGGCTGCGCTTGATTTCCTCGCACACCACCTCGATTTCGCGCGCCAGCTCCTCGGCGTCGAAGGAGGAGCGGCGCACCGCGTCCCCGAGGATGTCCAGGCCCGTCCGGGCGAACTGGCTGGCGATGACGATGTGGTAGACGGTCTGGTCGTACGACGTCCAGGCGTTGATTTCGCCGCCGTGGGCCTCCACGTCGCGGGCGATTTCGCCGGGGCCTCGCCGCTCGGTGCCCTTGAAGAGCATGTGCTCGTGCAGGTGGGCCAGGCCCGCCTGGTCGGGGCGCTCGTCGGCGCTGCCGACCTTGACCCAGACCTGGAATGCCGCGACCTTGGCGGCGTGGTTTTCGTCGAAGACGACGGTGAGCCCGTTGGGAAGCGCGTAGCGGATGGCCATATAGGAGCGTCCGAAGCTGGCACTCGCCCCCCGGGAGGGCAAGGCGAGGTGTGATGTTTCCCCCACTGGCTAACGCCCGGGAGCCCCGGCGTCGAGGGGTCCGTGCGGCCTCCCAGCGTCCAGGAGCCCGAACCGACCTGTCTCGTCACGCGTCCCTGGTAGGCCGCGCCGCCGGGCGGTAACCTGCGAATGCCCATGCCGTCACCTCCGGAAGAGGTGGATCCGCTCGCGGACCTGCGCGACAGCCTGGACCTGGAGGACACTGGCGTCCAAGCGGCCCCCCCCGCCC
>NZ_VIFM01000403.1 GCF_006636215.1 Myxococcus llanfairpwllgwyngyllgogerychwyrndrobwllllantysiliogogogochensis
GTGCAATCGACCGCTCCCTCGCTCCTGTCTCCCCCCCGAATGCATCTTCCCCCCTTGCGTGGATGAACCACGGCGGGAGCGGTCGATTGCACGGCGTGCGCCCACCGGCGTGCGACCGGAAAGAGGCGACTGGCGCGACAGCGCAATTGCCCTCCTGGCGGGGACGTGGCCGTGTCAAGGCGCTCCCCTGGCGACGCGCCTTCCCAGGTGGGGCGGGCGTGCTGCCCCCGCTGGGCATTCGCGCGCATCACCCTCGGGGGGCTTGTGCGGACGCGAGCGCCAGGCCCCAGCGGCACGGCGGGCCGCCCCGCGACCCCTGGCGGCTGGATTTCGACCGCTCGGCCTGACGAGGCGGTGGGCCTCGCGGGAGCGTGCCACCTTGGGGCTGACCCTTTCGGTCATCGACAACGGAGATACGTCCATGCGCACCGCGCCCCCCAGCACCGCGTACAGGGCCGCCCTTGGCCTCGCGCTCTTCGCCTCGCTCATCCTGATCTGGCTGAGCCTCGGCGTCGGCATCATCGGAGCGGACGGCGACCGCACCAACCTGGTCTACGGAGGGGTGCTGCTCGTCGGCCTTGCTGGCGCCTTCGTCGTGCGCCTGCGCGCGGCCGGCATGGCCCGCACGCTGGTCGCGATGGCCTTCACACAGGCGGTCATCGCCGGAGTCGCTGTACTCGCCGGCTGGGGGATGCCATGGAGCCCTCCTGTCGAACTCCTGACGCTCAACGCCGGCTTCATCGCGATGTTCCTCGGGTCCGCCTGGCTGTTCCAGCGCGGTGCGCACGGGCGACTTGAGGCGCGGTGAGCACGTGACGACGTGGGGCGCGGCGCCAGCGGGTGGACGAACCGCTCGCGTCACCGTCCCGAGAGCACCTGGTCGAGCCGGTCTCGAAAGCTGCGGCTCAGCTTGAGGCGGCGACCATCGTGCAGTTGCACCCAGTACTCGCCATGGAAGAGCGGCTGAAGCTCCCGGACCCGCTCCAGATTGACGAGCGTCGAGCGATGGATGCGCAGGAAGCGGCGCGGGTCGAGTTGCGCTTCCAGCTCACGCAGCGACTGGCGTAGCAGGTGCGACCGACTGCCCACGTGCACCTGGACATAACAGTCTTCCGCTTCGACCCAGTCGATCTGCTCGACGGGAACCAGCAGCACCCTCCCCGCCTCCTTCACCGCCAGCCGCTCGAGATAGGTCGGTGAGGAGACAGGACGCGCGGCGGGAACAGGCTCCTCGGCCGAGTACAGCTCACCGAGCTGGCGCGCCATGCCCTGCACCCGGAGTCCCCGAACGCGCTCCTTCGCACGCGCGAGGACACTGGCGAACCGCGCGTCGTCGAAGGGCTTGAGCAGGTAGTGGACCGCCCCGACGTCGAAGGCCTGGAGCGCATAGGTGTCGAAGGCCGTGACAAACACCACGGCCCCCGCGGCTCCCGGCCCCACGGCCCGCAACACCTCGAACCCGTCCGCGCCTGGCATCTGGATGTCCAGGAAGAGCACATCCACGGGCCCCTGCCGGAGCACCTTGATTGCCTCGCGGCCCGTCGCGCACTCCCCCACCACCTCCATGCCCGCGTCGCCCGCGAGCAGCGAGCGGAGGCTCTGGCGGGCAAGGGGCTCATCATCCACCACGAGCGTGCGGAGGCGCTCCCGCTGCATGAGCGCGCTCATTGAACCGCCTCCTGCACCAGGAAGGGGATGGCCACCTCCGCCAACGTTCCTCCATCCGGGGTTCGACTGAGCAACAACCTGTGCCGCGCGCCATACAGATGGCGCAGGCGCGCGCGGGTATTGGCAAGGCCCACGCCTCCGGACTCGGCGGACGGGCGGTCCTGCCTCGCACCCTCGGGAGCATCTCCCGCCCCAGAGTCCCGTACCGAGAGGCACAACATCTCCGCCTCACGGCGGATGTGGACCGACACCCTCCCCTCACCCTCTCGTGCGCACGTGCCATGGCGCACGGCGTTCTCCACGAGCGGCTGGAGCAACAACTGAGGAACGAGCGCCCCGAGCACCTCCGGGTCCACATGGAAGTCGGTGCGAAGCCGGTCCTGGAAGCGCACCTGTTCGATTCCGAGGTAGCGCTCGACCAGGTCGACCTCCTGTTGAAGGGGGACCTGCTGATTCGCATCGCTCCGCAACACCGCTCGCAGCAGGTCCGCCAGACTCGCGACCACCCGGAGCGCCCCTGCCTTGTCGTCGTTCCGCACGAGCCCGGACACGGTGTGCAGCGCATTGAAGAGGAAGTGGGGGCGCAATTGCATCTGCAAGGCCAACAACTGGGAGCGCAGGAGCTGCGATTCCAGCTCGGAGGCCCGCACCGTGCGCTCCAGATAGAGCCGGTGGAAGCGCAACGCGTGGCCCACGGCAAGCACGCCCAGGTAACAGAAGAAGCAGTAGGCCAGCGCACCGAAGAAGTACTGCAACAGCGGGCGCTGCGGGTGCTCGACGAACCTCTCCAACACCCAGCCGACGACGAACTCGAGGCCCCACAGGACCAGGAACAGCGCCACATGCACGCCCACGCCCCGGCGCCATCGCGGACCGTCGAGCGGGTAGCGCTCGCACAAACGAAAGATGAGCGGCGTGTAGAGCGCCCACAGCCACATTCCCAGGATGTTGCTGAGAAAGAAGAAGGTGCTCGGCAAGGGCCGGCCCGTGGAGAGGGCGCCACCAACGCCCCCCGCCACTGCCACACACCCCACGAGCGTCCACACACCGCCCGTCAGCGCCATCGCACGCCAGCGGGAAACCGCGACAGCAGGGAATGGCATCGTCATGGGAGCCCCGACACGCGAACTGAAACAGGCGACGCAACCCTAGTGCATCCGCATTCCCACCCTGAAAGATGCCTCACACGGCGGTGAGCATCGGTCCTCGCACACGCGCGGCAGGAGTGGCCCCTCCGGCTCGGACCCACGTCAGGCCGCTTCGCCTCACCTTTCCGCCAGCTCACAGCAAAGCCGAGGTGCCTGTCGCGCACGGAAGGCATCTTCCGGGGCGCACCCTCATCCGGGGCGTGCCGAGGCAGCAGTGAGCATTCAACGACTGGAGAGAGAGTCCCCATGAGCTACGCAGAAGTCGTGAAGGTGGTTTCGTCGATGGTCGCGGTGAGCGTCGTCGCATTCGCGCCCGCCGTCTGGGCGGAGCACTGCCACAAGGTGCATGCGGATTTGATCGAACACCCGGCCACGGAAGGGTGCCTCAACGGGGCGACCCGATGCTTCCTCGGAGAGGTGGACGGGAACCACGGCCTGCGCGGTGTCACCCACTTCAAGGCACAGGAGGCACGTCTCGCGCTGACCACCGCTCCGGGGTGGCTCAGCTACGCCGGCTTCTTCCACTACACGCTCGAAAAGGGGACCCTCGTCGCCCGTGAGACGGGCGTCACGAACGCCGGCTACGTGACGGCGCATCACGAAATCCTCGAGGGAACGGGGAAGTTCGCCGGCGCGACGGGCTACCTCTTCGTGAGCGGCCTCCTGCTCGACAACGGCAACAGGATTGTCACCCGCGTGACGGGGGAGATCTGCACGCCCTGAGGTCGGCGCGCGTCGGGCCCGTCTTTCGCGCCTGACGACCCATGGTGGGGAAAAGAGTGGGGCCCCATGCGACTTCCGCGTGGGGCCCCAGGGACCGTGACATCCAGCCAGTCCACCCGCGGAAGCGGGCTACCTGTCTTGGCCCCTGACACCCAAGGCGCTCAGTCTTTCCTGTGCGCCCTTTCGACTCTCGATGGAGAGCGCGGGGCGCTCCATCGTTCGCAGATACGTCCGATATCGGCGCCGAGCCACGACCTTCGAACCCTCCCGCTCGGCCAGCTGCCCGAGCCGGAAGTTCGCATCGGCGACCACGCCCCGAGCCCATCGGACGCCTTCTCCGCACACCCGGGTACCCATCACCTCCGGCTTCTCCCTCGCCAGCGATTGGAAGAGCTTTCGGGCTTCCGGGTGGGCCCCGAGCGCCAGCTCCGCGCTCGCCAGCCCCCAACGTCCCAGCGGGCAACCAGGCATCAGCTCCAGCACCTTCCGATAGAGCGTCGCGGCCTTTCGATATCGACGCTGCTCGTACCAGGCATCCGCCCTCCTGACGTGCAACCAATGGTCATCAGGCGCCGCGACGAGCGCCTTGGAGATGACCCCCTCCAGCTCCACCCACTTCTCGGCGGAGATGAGCTGGTCGATCCGCTTGCTGATGCGTCGCTTCGCGGCCTTCGCGAGGCCACGCGGTCCAGGTGTCGCAAGGCGCTTGCCGTTCATTTCTTCTTCTTCTTCCCGTTCTTGCCCTTGTGGGGCCACTTGTCGTCCTTCTTCTCCTTGCCGCCAGGACGCTTCTTCGTGTGCTTATCCCAGGTCGAGGGCCGCTTGCCCTTTGTATGCTCGGCGGACATCGGGCAGACATTGGGCGGAGTCGCCGTGGTCACCGGCTCGTCCACCGTACTCCCCGGCCAGGGAATGCTGGGGCAGGCCCCCGGATGCGTCGCGCAGTAGGCGAGGATGCCCACGGCGGCCGTTCCCACCGCGGCGCCCACGAGCGCACCCACGGGCCCTCCCACGGCGGCGCCCGCGATGGCCCCCGCCACCGGGTTCTCTCCGGTCGGGTCGCGGTAGGTCAGCGGGTTGTTGGACGCATACGCGTAGGGCGGCAGTCCCTGCCCCAGCCGTGCATACGCCAGCAGCATCTCCGGGTCCTGAGCGAACGGCTCCTCCTGGAGGAACCGGGTGGTCGCCGGGTCATAGTAGCGGGCCCGGAAATAGAGCAGCCCGGTGCCGTCGTCCTCGCGCCCCGTGAACGTCTGTCGGTTGCCGCTCGTGAGCCCCGTGGAGGTCGTGGCACCGTAGGGCTCATACGTATACGTCGCGCTCAGCGCCCCGGTCCCATCGACCAGCGCCACCGTCGACCCCAGGATTTCCGACAGGAAGTCCTTCGAGCCGGAGGAGGTGGTCTGGCTGTACACCTCATCCAACCCGAGCCCCACCAGGATGTCCGTCGTCTCCGACGGGCCCTGGACCTGGATGAAGTTCTCCTCGCTGTAGAGGTAGTCCTCCACGATGCCCGACACGCTCTTGCTCGAGCGGCGCCCCATCGGGTCATACGAGAACTGCGCGAGCACGCCCGTGACATCGCTGATGCTCGCCAGCTGGTCGCGCGCGTCCCACGCATAGGTCCGCGTACCGTCCGACACCAGGTTGCCATTGGCGTCGTAGGTCCGCGTGTGGCTGTTCCAGGTCGTCAACTGGCTCGCGGCGTCATAGACGGCGCCGGAGACCGCGGCCGGCAGACCCGTGCGCGCGAACGTCCCGCCCACGGAGACGCGGTTGCCATCACCGTCGTAGCCATAGTCCAGGTCGCCCACCAGGACGGAGCCCAGCTTGTAGTCAATCCCACTCAGCCGTCCCTCGGCGTCATAGGCGTAGTGCTGGGACACGCCGTTGGGAAGGACGGTGGAGAGGCGACGACCGGCCGCATCGTAGGTGAACGACACGGTGCGACCCGACTGGACGATGGAGGTCAACCGACCGCTGTCGTCATAGGCATAGACCACGGGCGACTGACCCGAGGCCGTCAGGCCCGTCATCCGTCCCGTCGCGTCGAAGGTGTAGTCGACAGTGCCAGTCGAGGACACCTCCTGGGTGACTCGGTCCAACCCGTCGTACGTCAGGGTGATGTCCTGCCCCAGGCTGTCGTCCAGGTGGACCAGTCGTCCCGCCAGGTCGTAGTCGGAGGTGATGCTGTTGGCGTAGGCCGTCGGCGAGGACGTCGTGGCTCCAAACCCCGACAGCTCGACCTCACCGGTGGAGTCATAGGTCCAACCACTCACCTGCCCCTTGCGGTCCTTGAAGCTCTTCAGGCGACCGGCAAGGTCGTACGTGTACGTCTCCGTCCGCCCCAGGGGGTCCATGCGCTCCGAGAGCAGCCCCAGGGAGTTGTAGACGTAGCTCGTCAGCTCGCCGCGGGCGTCCGTGCTGGAGACGACATTGCCCGTGTCGTCATAGGCGAACTCGACGACATGACCGCTGGCGTCGATGTGACGGGTGAGCCTGTCCCGCGCGTCGTACTCGTAGTGGTCCACGTGCCCACCCGGGCTGCGCCGGGCGAGGACGCGTCCCAGCGCATCGTGGGAGAACTCCGTGGTCAACCCGGCGCCGTTCGTCACCGAGATGATGTCCGCCCCCTCATAGATGAAGGAGGTGGGCTGCTCCGTCCCGACACGCACCGTCTGCAACCGCCCGAGGGCGTCGTGCGTGTATTCCATGGTCCGGCCGGTGGCGTCCTCGATGAGGGAGAGGTTGTCCCTCGCGTCGTATTGATAGACGGACAGGTGCCCGTTCTCATCCCGGACCGACGCGAGCTGCTGGGTGGCTGTATACGTGTACTGCATCGACACGGCCTGCGGCGTCCCCTCCAGGCTCGTCACCTTCGTGATGTTCCCCACCGCGTCGTACTCGTACTCGGTGCGTCGGTTCAGGGCGTCGGTGACAGCCATCAGCCGACCATTGGCCGCGTCCAGTTCAAAGGCCGTCTCCTGCTCCTCCGGCGTGCCCAGCGGATAGACATCATTGACGATGTAGCCCGACTGGAACGACACGCGTCGCGTCTGCCCCGAGCGGTCCTTCACGTCCGTCCGGACGATCTGGTCGCCGTCCCGGACGTTGCACCCTCCGTTGGGCAGACACTGCACGACGAGCCCCAACTGATAGGTGAACTCGTAGGTGCTGCCATCCGCCAGCGTCTGCTTCGACACCCGACCCTTCAGTCCGTACTCGTTCTGGACGATGAGACGGTCCTCTTCGTCCACCAGGGTCTCGACGTAGTTGGAGGTGTTGTACGTGTACTTGCGCACGCCGCCCGCGGCGTCCGTCACCTGGGTCAGCCGCCCCTGGGCGTCGTACGCATACGTGACAGTCCTTCCGGCATGGTCCCTGGCCTGCGTGGCCAGACCGCTGGTGGCGGTCGTCGTGCCAATGGTGAACTCCACCCAGCGCCCCGAAGGGCCGCTGATGCGGGTGATGGGACCCGAGTTGCCACTCTGCCGGGTGATGGAGAGGACATTGCCGTGGCGGTCCGCCACCTCCGACAGCCGGTGGGCGTGGTTGAACGTCCAGCGTCGCCCGTCGCGGAACACCAGATCCCACCCCTGGTTCCCGTTGTTGAAGGTGATGCGAGAGCCCGACCAGACACCCGGGTACGTCGTCTCGAAGACGGCGCTCAGGTAGTCCGTCCCAGGCGACGTGCGCTCATACCGGACGCGCGTGCCGTCGGGGTTGACCAGGTCGTACTCGGTGAAGGCGCTCGTCGACCGCCAGAGGAACTGCTCGAAGTTGCTGGTCATGCCGACGCCGAACTGCCGCTTGGTGAGGTCCAGGGAGCGGTAGGTGCGCTCCACTCGGATGGGCAGGATGTCCTGGACGACCAGGTCCACGTCCGTCGTCAGGAATTGACCGGAGGAGAGCATCACGGGGTCTCCTCCCGTCATGCTCCCGGGCGCCCCCGCGCTCCCTCCTCCACAGCCACCACC
>NZ_VIFM01000404.1 GCF_006636215.1 Myxococcus llanfairpwllgwyngyllgogerychwyrndrobwllllantysiliogogogochensis
CCTCTGACAGGGCCGTCGCGTGAGCCCACCCGACCCGCGACAGCCCTGTCAGAGGAGGACCGCGAGGTGGTGGAGAACCTGGAGCTGCTGGAGAGCATGGACGCCGCCGAGGACCTGGAGCTGCTGATGGAGCTGGCCCAACAGGACTGAGCGCTCCCCGCGCGGCACGAAGTCCTCTCGAAAACGACGAAAGCCCGAGCTCCCTCGAGGGGAACCCGGGCTTCGCGTACGTCAGGGACGCTCGAGCGGCGGCTACTCCACCGTCACGCTCTTGGCGAGGTTGCGCGGCTGGTCCACGTCATTCCCGCGCATCTCCGCCACGTGGTACGCGAGGAGCTGGAGCGGAATGGTGGCAATCACGGGCGCGAGCAGCGCGCACGCCGCCGGAACCCGGATGACGTGGTCGGCGAGCCCTCCCACCTGGTCGTCGTCCTCGTCGATGACGGCGATGACCTTGCCGCCGCGCGCGCGGACCTCCTCGATGTTGCCGATGATCTTCTCGTAGGCCACGTGCGGCTTCTTCGGCGCGATGACCACCACCGGCATCTTCTCGTCGATGAGCGCAATCGGGCCGTGCTTCATCTCGCCACCCGCGTAGCCCTCCGCGTGGATGTACGAAATCTCCTTCAGCTTCAGCGCGCCCTCCAGCGCCACCGGGTGCATGGGGCCGCGACCGAGGAAGAGGAAGTCCTGCGAGTTCATGAACTCACGGGCCACGCGCTTCACGGCCGGCTCGCACTTGAGCACCTCTTCAATCATCTTCGGGATTTCCGTCAGATGGGTGAGGTGCTCCTGCGCCGCCGCCACGGACAGCGTGCCGCGCATGCGGCCCAGCTTCACCGCCAGCAGGTAGAGAGCGACCAGCTGCGTGGTGAACGCCTTGGTGGACGCGACGCCAATCTCCGGACCGGCGTTGGTGAGGACGGAGAACTCCGCCTCGCGCGTCATCGCGCTGCCAATGACGTTGCAGATGGCCATCGCCGTGGCCCCGCGAGCCTTGGCCTCCTTGAACGCCGCCAGCGTGTCCGCCGTCTCACCCGACTGGCTGATGGCGATGGCCAGGTGTGAGGACTCGACAATCGGGTCGCGGTAGCGGAACTCACTCGCCAGCTCCACTTCCACCGGGAGCCGCGCCAGCGTCTCAATCATGTGCTTGCCGGCCACGCCCGAGTGCCACGACGTGCCGCACGCCAGGATGGTGATTTTCGTGAGCGAGCGGACCTTCTCGGGCGTCATGTTCCAGCCCTCGAAGTGGACGTCGCCCTCGGTCAGGAGCATCCGGCCGCGCAGCGTGTCCGCGACGGCGCGGGGCTGCTCCCAGATCTCCTTGTGCATGAAGTGCTTGTAGCCGCCCTTCTCCGCCATCATCGGCGTCCAGTCGATGCGGCGGGTGGCGCGGTTCACCGGCTGACCCTGGCGGTTGAAGATGTCCACCTTGGCGGCGGTGACGATGGCCAGGTCACCCTCCTCCATGTAGACGATGTCGCGCGTGTGCTCGAGCACCGCGGGCACGTCGCTGGCGATGAAGTTCTGCCCCTCGCTCAGCCCCAGCACCATGGGCGACGCGTTCTTCGTGCAGACGATGCGGTGGGGGTCCGTCGCGCTCACCACCGCCAGCGCGTACGTGCCCTTCACCTGGTCAATGGCCCCGCGCACCGCGTCCGGCAGCTCCTTGCCGGCCTCCAGCTCATCCGAGATGAGGTGGGCGAAGACCTCCGTGTCCGTCTCCGACGAGAACACGTGGCCCTTGGCGCGAAGCTGCGCCTTCAGTGACAGGTGGTTCTCGATGATGCCGTTGTGGACCACCGCGACGTTCTTGTACGTGTGCGGGTGCGCGTTCTCGTCCGAGGGACGGCCGTGCGTGGCCCAACGGGTGTGGCCAATGCCGATGTTGCCTTGCGGCTGGTCCGCCACCACCCGGTTCTCCAGGTTGCGCAGCTTCCCCGTGGCGCGCACCACGTTGAGCTGGTTGCGATTGACCACCGCGACGCCCGCCGAGTCATACCCCCGGTACTCGAGCTTCTTGAGCCCGGACACCAGGATGGGAGCCGATTCCTTGTCACCGACGTAACCAACAATCCCGCACATATTCAGACCTCTCTCTCACGCCCACGCCCGCCGGAGCAAACCGAGGGATACCCATACTTCTCTGGGAGTGGCTGTCAGGCCGCTCCCCAAGCAAGAGCCACGCCCGCGCTCAACCACCCTTCGCCGCGCGGCGCGCCTTCTTCGCGGCCACCCAGCCTTCCTTCGTCACCTGTGGCGCGCGTGACACAGCGAGGCTGCCGGGCGGCACATTTTTCGTCACCGTGGTGCCCGCCCCCACGTAGGCGCCGTCCCCCACCTTCACGGGAGCGACGAGCTGCGTGTCGGAGCCGATGAAGACGCCGTCTCCCAGCTCCGTGAGGCTCTTGTTCACCCCGTCATAGTTACAGGTGATGGTGCCCGCGCCCACGTTGCAGCCCGCGCCAATCTTGGCGTCACCCAGATAAGTCAGGTGGTTGGCCTTGGTCCCCTTGCCGATCTGCGCCTTCTTCGTTTCCACGAAGTTACCCAGATGCACATCCTCGGCCAGCTCCGTCCCGGGACGCAGGCGAGCGAACGGGCCAATGACGTTCCGCACGCCGACCTTCGCCTCCTCCAACACGGAGTAGGGCTTGAGCACGGAGCCGTCCGCCACGGTGGAGGCGCTCACCACACAGCCGGGGCCGATGGTGACGTTCTCCCCCACCACGGTGCCCGCCGTCAGCACCACCCCGGGGCCCACCTCGCTGTCGGCGCCCACCACCACGTCCTCTTCGATGAAGGTCGTGTCGGGGTCCAACAAGGTAACGCCGGCGCGCATGTGCGCCTCGTTGATGCGGCGCTGGAGCACCCGCGCCCGCGCGGCCAGCTCCACCTTGTCATTCACGCCCGCGGTCTCCGTGGCGTCCACATCCACGGTGCCCACGCGCCCCTGCTTCGAGGCGAGCTCCACCAGGTCCGTCAGGTAGTACTCACCCTGCGCATTGTTCGGTTTGATTTCGGCCAGCGCCTTCCAGAGGAAGGCCGCGTCGACGGAGTAGATGCCCGCGTTGCACTCCTTCACCGCGCGCTGCTCGGCGGTGGCGTCCTTCTGCTCCACCACCCGCACCACCCGGCCCCCCTCGCGAAGGACGCGGCCGTAGCCGGTGGGGTCGTCGAGCATCGTCGTCACCATTGCCAGCACCCCGCCCGCCTCGTCGTGCGCGGCGAGCAGCGCCGCCAGCGTCTCCCGACGGAGCAGGGGCACATCCCCGTACAGGATGAGGACCCGGCCGGAGAACCCCTTCAGGGCCTCTTCCGCCGAGCGCACCGCATCCGCCGTCCCGCGCTGCTCACGCTGGAGCGCGAAGCGCAGGGGCGCGTCCGGAAACAACGCCCGGACTTCCTTCTCCACGCTCTCCGATTGATGGCCCACGACGGGCACCACCGTGGAGGCGCCAAGCTCGAGCGCTCGCTTGAGGGGATATGCGCACAGGGGCTTTCCGAGGATGGCGTGAAGGACTTTCGCCTTCTTCGACTTCATCCGCGTGCCCTTGCCCGCACACAACACCACCGCCGACAGAGCTGTCATGCGGCGGAGAATTAGGGACAGGGAATCGAGTCGTCAACCGCGCGAGGCTCCGAAGTCTCGGAGGTGTTGTCAGGTCGCGGCTTCGCGCTCACGGCCACGCACAGCGCGTTGCTCTTCACCGTGATTCCGAAGCTCGGCTTGAGAAAGAGCGTGACCCGCCCCGAGGGCGGAACAGACCCGGACCGGGTCGGTTTCTCAGGTGTGACCGGTGCGCTCATTTGCTCCCCCAGTCGCGACTCATGACCGGGGAAGGATGCACCCTCTTGAAAAACAATCCAAGAGGAAAATTGTTGCTGAGTTGAAATCATGGTCCGGTGCGGACAGTTCGTGCATACCGGGAGAGGTGTAGTCGGTGCGGCGCCCCCGAGTCCCGGCCCCCAGGTGTGGGTGAGTGTCCGCCGGGTAACACAACATCCGCGACGAAGGCCAGCCACAAGGTATTGATTGCGCCCCCAGGAGGGGACTTTCCCGTGAACGACACGAGCTTCGAGAAGCAAGCCCCGCGCACGAGCGCGAGGGTGCTGGAGGCGACGGTGCGAGGGCTGGCGGTGGCGCTCGTATTGATGGCGTGTGTGGCGCACGCGGCGCGGCCGTACCGGGGTGGCGCGGTGGCCACGGCGTATCCGCCGGCCAGCGAAGCGGCCTTGAAGATGCTCGACAAGGGCGGCAACGCGGTGGACGCGGCGGTGGCGGCGGCCTTCGTGGCGGCGGTCGTCGGGCCGTACCACTCGGGGGTGGGCGGAGGCGGCTTCGCGCTGGTGCACGACGCGAAGTCCGGCGCGACGCGGGTGCTGGACTTCCGCGAGGTGGCGCCCAAGGCGGCCACGCGGAACATGTTCCTGAAGGACGGCAAGGTGGTGCCGGGGCTGTCCACGGACGGCGTGCTGGCCGTCGCCGTGCCGGGCGCGGTGGCGGGATATCTGGAGCTGCTCAAGACGCACGGCACGCTGCCCCCGTCCGTTGTCCTGGCGCCGGCCATCGAAGCGGCGCGCAAGGGCCTGTGGGTGACGCCGCGCTACCGCAGCATGGCCGAGGGGCGGCTGGAGTGTCTGCGCAAGGACCCGGAGGCGACCCGCGTCTTCCTCGTCAAGAACGAGCAGGGCGAACACGTCGTCCCGCCCATCGGCCACCTGCTGCGCCAGCCGGACCTGGCGCGCACGCTCACGAGCATCGCGAAGAGCGGCCCCAAGGGCTTCTACTCGGGCGCGGTGGCCAAGGGCATCGTCGACACGGTGCAGGCGGGCGGCGGTGTGCTCACGCTGGAGGACCTGGCGTCCTACAAGACGCGCAAGCGCGAGCCGCTGGAGGGCAGCTACCGCGGCCACCGCATCCTCACCATGCCTCCGCCGAGCGCGGGCGGTGTGGCGGTGCTCCAGGTGCTGGGCGCCATGGAGCAACTGCGGCCCCAGGGCTTCGGCTTCAGGGACCCGGAGGCCCTGCACCTGTACGTGGAGGCGCTGCGGCGCGCGTACGTGGACCGCGCCAAATACCTGGGGGACCCGGACTTCGCCGACGTGCCCACCGCGCGGCTCATCTCCAAGGGGCACATCGCGGACCTGGCGGGCTCCATCGACCCGAAGAAGGTGACTTCCAGCCTGGCGCTCCTGCCCCAGACGGCGGGCACGCAGGGCTCCACGCTGACGGACAAGCCCGTGACGCTGACGCCGGAGCCGGAGCGCAAGAACACCACGCACATCTCCGTCGTGGACAAGCAGGGCAACGCGGTGGCGCTGACGGCCACGGTGAACTATGGCTTCGGCTCGTGCGTCGTCGCCAAGGGCACCGGCGTGCTGCTGAACGACGAGATGGACGACTTCGCCGCGCAGCCCGGCGTGCCCAACGCGTACGGACTCGTCACCGGCGAGCCCAACGCGATTCAGCCCGGCAAGGTGCCCCAGTCCTCCATGTCGCCCACGCTGGTGTTCTCCAAGGAGGACCCCAAGCGCGTCATGCTCGCGGTGGGCAGCCCGGGCGGGTCCACCATCCCCACCACCGTCATCCAGGTCATCAGCAACATGGTGGACAGCGGCATGGACGTGGCGCGCGCGGTGAACGAGGGCCGCGTCCACCACCAGTACCTGCCGGACGAGTTGTGGGTGGACAAGTGGGGCCTGGAGCCGGCCACACTGTCGGCGCTGGAGGCCAAGGGGCACAAGGTGCGACGCGTGGACCAGTGGGGCGACGCGGAGGCGGTGTTCATCGACCCGAAGACAGGACTGCGCTTCTCCGCGAGCGACCCGCGCAACGAGGGCCTCTCCCTGGGACAGGATTGAGACCGTGCCCGAGCCCCTGCCCATCTTCGACGCGCACCTGCACCCGGAAGGCCTGAGCGATCAGGACCTCGAGTCGATGCGTTTCTTCGGAGTGGAGCGGGCGCTCGTGGTGGCGCACCACTTCCCGGAGCCCACGTCCAAGGCCGTGCTGCGCCACTTCGACGACGTGGTGGAGCGGCAGCTCCCCCGGCTGGAGAAGGTGGGCATCCGCGCCTACGCCGCGCTGGGTGTCCACCCTCGCTGCATTCCCCGGCGCGGCCTGTCGGAGGTGCTCTCCGCGCTGCCCGACTACTTCCAGGGCGGCCGCGTCGTCGCCCTGGGAGAGACGGGGCTGCACGCGGGCGGAGAGGAAGAAGAAGAGGCCTTCCTGGAGCAACTCGCGCTGGCGCGAAGCCTCAAGCTGCGCGTCGTCGTGCACACGCCCCTGGCGGACAAGGAGCGCCACACGCGCCGCATCCTGATTCTGCTGCGCCAGTCCGGCGTGCTGCCCTCGCGCGTGCTGGTGGACCACGCCACCGCGCGCACCGTGCGCACCATCCTGGAAGTGGGCCACTGGGCCGGACTCACGCTGCACCCGGAGGCACTCGCCGCCGAGCGCGCCGTCGCGCTGGTGCGCAAGCTGGGCAGCGAACGACTGGTGCTCAACTCCGACGCCGGTGACGGCGCCGGTGACATCCTGGGCCTGGCCCGCGTGGCCAACCTGCTCTCCAAGGCCCGCCTCTCCGAACGCGTCGTGCGCCGCGTCGCCCGGGACAACGCCGCCCGCTTCTTCCAGGTGGGCACCTGAGCCACACACGTCTGTGCCGCCCTTCACACCGACTCACACTTCAGGGCAGGTCGATTCACTTCCTGACTCCAGTCGGGTTGAATTTTTGCAACAAAAGACACCCCAATCCGTCCTCATTGGCGAGAGCGCATACGGGGAAGCCCCAGGCTCCGCCGCTGCTTTCACACTCCGGTTCGGGAGGGCCCTTTGCGTTCCACGTTCGTCATCGTCGCCGCCATCATGCTCGTGGGGTGCGGGGGTGCGTCGACCCGGCCCTCCGTTCGCACGGGCGACACGCGGGGGGCGCCCGCGCCGGAAGCCGGCCGCCTGCTCGCCGCCACACCCGAGCGCTTCATGGAAGCGTGTCGGCGCGACATCCAGGAGGCCCGTGGCGCGGTGGCGCGACTGACGGCGCCCGGTGCCCGGCGCCTGGCGACCCATGCCCTGCTCACCACCTATGACGACGCCGTGGCGCTCCTGGACGACGCGGTCGGCCGGTCTGGCATCGGCGCCAACGTGCACCCGGACGGCGCCTTCCGGGCCGCCGCGGAGCGGTGCGAGCAGGCCGTGGAGCGGGTGCGCACGGACATCTCGTTGGACCGCCGCGTCTACGACGTGCTGGCCTCGTTGGAGTTGGAGGGCCAGGACGCGCTGACCCGCCGCTGGGTGGCGCGGGTGCTCAAGGGCTTCCAGCGCGCGGGCGTGGACCGGGACGAAGCCACGCGGGAGCGGGTGCGCGTGCTCCAGGAGGAGCTCATCGTCCTGGGCCAGGAGTTCAGCCGCCACATCCACGAGGACGTGCGTCACCTGGACGTGGCCCCGTCGGCGCTGGCGGGCCTGCCGGAGGACTACGTCCTGTCTCTTGTACACATCTC
>NZ_VIFM01000405.1 GCF_006636215.1 Myxococcus llanfairpwllgwyngyllgogerychwyrndrobwllllantysiliogogogochensis
CCGGGGAGGAGGGCGGGAGCAGCTCCGCCAGGGCGCGGGCTCCGGCTTCATCATCGAGCCGACAGGCATCGTCCTCACCAACAACCATGTGGTGGAGGACGCGGTGTCCATCACCGTGCGATTGGATGACGGGCGCTCGTTCTCCGCGGTCGTCGTGGGCAGGGACCCGCTCACCGACGTCGCGGTGGTGAAGATCAAGGACAAGGTGGAGGGGCTGCCCACGGTGAAGCTGGGCAACTCCGACGCGCTGCGCGTGGGCGACTGGGTCGTCGCCATTGGCAATCCCTTCGGACTGGCTTCCAGCGTCAGCCTGGGCATCGTCTCCGCGCGAGCACGCGATATCGGCGCGGGGCCCTACGACGAGTTCCTCCAGACCGACGCGGCCATCAACCCGGGCAACTCGGGCGGCCCGTTGTTCAACATGCGAGGTGAGGTCGTCGGCATCAACACCGCCATCGTCGGCGGCGGCACGGGCATCGGCTTCGCGGTGCCCAGCAACCTCGTCACGGCACTGGTGCCCCAACTGGAGAAGGAAGGCTCCGTCACGCGCGCGTGGCTGGGCGTGGGCATCCAGGACCTGACGCGGGACTTGTCGAGCGCGCTCAAGCTGCCAGTGACGGAGGGCGCCATCCTCACGCAGGTGAATCCTGCCTCTCCGGCGGCGAAGGCGGGCCTGAAGTCCGACGACGTCGTCACCGCCATCGATGGGCAGCCGGTGACGTCCAGCGGCCAGCTCACTCGCACCGTGGCGCTCAAGCGCCCGGGCAGCACCTCCACGCTGACGGTGTTCCGTGAAGGCAAGAAGCAGGACGTGAAGGTGATTCTTGGCACGCGGCCCGACCTGGAGGGCGTGACTTCGCGCAAGCAGCAGGGCGACGACTCGCAGGAGAGCTCGCGCCGCGTGGGCGTCAGCCTCCAGAACCTGGATGCGCGCACCGCGCAGCAGGCGGGCTTCAATGAGCGCCAGGGCGCCCTCATCACCGACGTGGTGCCGGGCTCTCCGGCGGACCGCGCGCAGCTCGAGCCGGGCATGGTGGTGGTGGAGGCCAACCGCAAGCCGGTGAACAACGCGGACGACCTGGCCAAGGCGATTCGCGCGGCTCCCGCTGGCAGCACGCTGCTCCTGCGCGTGGCGGCCCCGGGAGGCAGCCGCATGCTCCGCGCCCTGCGCATGCCGTAGTGGAGCGACGGACATGAGCGTCAACTACGTCGCGCTCGGAGACAGCACCGCGGTGGGCGTAGGCGCGCCGCGCGGCGGGGGCTATCCCGAGCGCCTCGCCTCACGACTGCGCCGAGCTGGGCTGTCAGTGGGGCTCACCAACCTGGGCGTCAGCGGGGCGCGCGTCCGCGACGTCTTCACCGGGCAGCTCAAGGCCACGGTGGCCGCGCAACCCACGCTGGTGACGCTGGGGGTGGGGACCAATGACCTCTGGCGCGGCACGGCGGTGGAGGACTTCCAGGAGGAGTTGGAGCGCATCGCCCGGCGTCTGAAGCAGACGGGTGCCCCCCTGGTGCTGGTGAACATCGCGGACATGGCGATGGCACCCGTCGCGAAGCTGGTGCCCAGTGCCCTCTACGAAGGGCGCATCGAGCCCTTCAACGCCGCCATCGCCCAGGTGGCGCGCACGGAGGGGCTGCACCTGGTGGACATGTATTCGGCGAGTCGGGAGATGTTTCCCCGCTCGCCGCACTTCTTCTCCGGGGATGGCTTCCACCCCTCCGAGGAAGGCTACGAGGAGTGGGCGGACCTGATGCTGCCCACGGTGCGCACGCTCGTGTCCCGCTGAGGCAGCGGGGCCGCGCGCTACGCCTTGGCCACGCCGCCGGGAGGAGCGCTGGCGGTCGGCTCGGTCGGAGGCGCGTGGGGGCCTCGCTCGCGACCGGGGTGGATCTCCATGCCCATCTCGAACGGCGTCGTGCGGTTGCGGCCCGTGCGCTTGCTGCAATAGAGGGCCGCGTCCGCGCTGTCGACGAGCCCCTCCTGCGTGTTGGCGTCGCTGGGGAAGTGGGACACGCCCACGGACACGGTGACGTGGCCGCCCGGGAGGCCGGGCTGGTTGAGCACGATGGTCTCCGCCACCGCGCGACGCAGCTTCTCCGCCACATCCACCGCGTCCTGCTTGGTGGCCTGGGGGAGGAGAATGACGAACTCCTCGCCGCCATAGCGCGCCAGCGTGTCCACCTTGCGCACGCGCGAGCGGAGGATGTCGCAGACGCGGCGGAGCGTCTCGTCACCCGCCCGGTGGCCGGCCAGGTCGTTGAGGCGCTTGAAGTGGTCCACGTCCACCATGAGCAGCGCCAGTGACGTGCCGAAGCGCTGCGCTCGCGCCAGCTCCAGCTCCATGCGCTGGAAGAGGTGACGCCGGTTGGGCACCCCCGTCAGCGGGTCCGTCATGGTGAGCTTCACCGTCTCCGCGTGCAGTTGGGCGTTCTTCACGGCGGCCGCCGCGATGTCCGCCACCGCGGTGAGCAGCTCGATTTCCCCCGCCGAGAAGCTGGCGATGAGCGGACGCTGGAAGTTCACCACGCCCATGAGCGTGCCCGCGTGCACCATGGGCACCGCGAGCAGCGCGCCGGTGAGCATGGCGTCCGTCACCAGTCCGCGCCGCGCGAAGATGCTGGAGTGGTCCGCGACGTCCGGCAGGTACACCGCCTTGTGCGTCTGGGCCGCGCGGCCGCAGGCGCCTTCGCCCACCGAGAAGGTGAGCCCCTCCGAGCTACGGCCCTCCGGCCACGCCTGCTTCACCTCCAGCGCGCCCTCCGGGCTGACGAGCATGATGGAGAACTCCGGAATCTGGAGCCGCTCCACCACCAGCCGGGTGACGGCCTCCAGCAGCTCGTCCAGCTCCAGCGTGGCGTTGAGGGAGCGCGTCACGTCGAACAGCAGCGACAGCTCGCGAAGCCGGTCTTCCAACTCGTCCTTGAGCGCGAGCTTCTCCTTCACCAGCTCCAGGTCGCGGTGGGTGTCGATCTCCTCCGCCTTCATCGCGGTGAGCCGCGCCAGCATCTGGTTGAAGGCGGCGCCCAGGCGCGCGATTTCATCCGTGCCGCGCACGTCCGCGCGCACCAGCAGATCTCCCGCCTCCGCGCGCCCCATGGCCGCGCTCAGCCGACGCAGCGGACGCGTGAGGTTGAAGTGCAGCGACAACGCGATGACGAGCGCGAGCAGGATGGCGAACACCGCCATGGACCCCAGCGCGCCACCGAACACCTTCGTCAGTTGCTGATGCAGCGCGGGCTCCGTCATCCGCATCTGCAGGACACTGGCGCCCGGAACCTCCCCGCGCGAGTGACAGCTCCCGCACTCCGGACCGCCCAGGGGCCGCACCACCTCCGTGACATCGTCCGCCGAGCGCGCCGTCTCCGGCCCGGGGCGGGTGAGCCGCGAGGCCTCCGGATGCACCGAGCCGACCTCGGACGGCTCGCGAGACCAGCGCACGCGTCCGTCCGGCGTCAGCACACGCACGTCCGCCACCGAGCGGAACAACCGCGTGTCCGAGTGGAGCACCTCCGCCACCGCGCCATGCGCGGGCGCACCGGGCCCCTGCGGCAACATGAATGTCGAGGCGACGAACTCCGCGAGTGCGAGCGACTCCACCTGCGTGGCGTCCTGCACCGCCACCCGCGCCTCGCGCCAGAAGTGGCCCACGCCCAGCAACGCCACCACCAACCCCGGCAGAGCGATGCTCCAGAGGAGCTTCCGGCCTACGGTGTCGGGACCCAAGGGCATGCGCGCGTTCGCGTCACTTCGTTCGAAAGGATTCAACTCGTTTCACGAAGAGTCCGCGGAATTGTCAATGGGCTGACGCGGACTGTCAAACGTACTTGCATGGGAATTTTATCATTCCGTTGGCGCATCCGGTTGGCGCACGTCGACGTCCGCGTGCGTCGGGATGGGCGTGACGGTTAGAAGGGCCACCTCATGGCGACCGAGTTGCTCACGTCCTCGTTGCTTCCCGTTCCGCACGGCTTCGCGACTCGCGCGGGCGGTGTGTCCGAGGGGCCCTTCGCCTCGCTCAACCTGGGGTTCTCCACGGGAGATGACCGGGCAAAGGTGGAGGAGAACCTGCGCAGGCTGGCCACGGCGGCCGGTGCTCCGCTGGGTGCGCTGTCGCGTGTGTCCCAGGTGCATGGGGACCGGGTGCTGGAGGCCCGGGTGGAGGAGGGGGGCGACATGCTGCGGCCTCCCGAGGGCGAGGCGGACGGGCTTTGGACCGAAGTGCCCGAAACGTGGGTGGCCGTGGGCACGGCGGACTGCGTACCGGTGTTGCTGGTGGACCCGGACGGACGGCGTGTGGCGGCGGTGCACTCGGGGTGGCGTGGGACGGACGCGGATATCAGCGCTCGCGCGGTGGAGGCGCTGGTGGCGCGAGGGGCTCGGCCAGAGCGACTGCTGGCGGCGGTGGGGCCCGCGATTCAGCGCTGTTGCTACGAAGTCTCGGCGGAGCTGGGGCAGCGCTTCACGACGCGCTTCGGCTCGGAAGTCGTGGCGGAGGAGGGCGGGCGCATCCGGTTGGACCTGTCACGGGCGGTGCGGCTGACGTTGCTGGGTGCGGGGCTGAGGTCGGCCCATGTGGACGTGCTACAGGCCTGTACCGCGTGCGAGCCCTCGCGGTTCTTCTCCCACCGGCGTGACGCGGGGCGTACCGGACGCCACCTCAACCTGGTGGTAAACAGGTTCTAGGCGGGGAGCGCCGGCCGTTTTCTTGACGCTCTCCGACGTGCCTTCCTATCCTCGGAGGGACTTTCATCCGTCGAGGCCCGTGCTCGAGCGCTCCGCCATCTTCCGCTTGCTCGCCGCAGCGCCGCTGTGCGCGCTGTGTGCTTGTGCCACCACCGCCGCCTCCCAGGCGGAGGTCGCGGCGCTGCAGGCGGAGCTGCGCACGCTGCGCGAGTCGCAGACGCGCCTGGTGGACCGGCTGGAGCGCCTGGAGGCCCATGCCGCCGTCGACCGCGCGCGGGCCCCTGGTGCCCCCGCGGCGAAGCAGTCCTCCACGGTTCCCGTGCGAGTCACCGCGCCGGAGCAGGGTGGGGCGCTGACGTCGACCCCGGACCTGGCGGTGGTGAAGCTCAAGCCGCGCTTCGAGCCCGCGCCCAAGCTGTCCACGCAGGTGGCGGTGGTGGAGCCCGAGTCCGAGCAGGTGGAGATGTTCATCAGCTCGGTGCCGGACGGCACGCCTGGGTCCGCCTCGGGTGGCACCACCCTGGCGTCGACGGGCGGGGCTACCATGGTGACCACGCGGGAGGATGACCCCGCGGACCAGCCGGACCCGGATGTGCTCGAGGCCGACTACGAGAAGTCGGTGTCGCTCCTGCGCACCGGCAACGTGGAGGGGGGCGTGCAGCGCCTGCGCCGCTTCTCCGAGGAGAACCCCCGCCACCCGCGCGCGGACAACGCGCTGTACTTCAGCGGGCTGGGGCAGATGGGGCTCAACGAGTTCAAGGACGCCGCGAAGTCGTTCGAGCGGCTGATCGCCACCTATCCCGCCGGGGACGCCATGCTGGACGGCATGCTCCGGCTCGCCGAGTGCCGGATGCGGCTCAACCAGGCCGCGGATGCCCGGGCTCTCTACACGCGCGTCGTCACCCAGTTTCCGGGGACGGCCGCCGCCACGCAGGCGGAGCAGCGGCTCGCCGCCCTCCCGCAGTGAAGTCTTCTTCGAAAGGATGTCGTGCGATGCGCACCCGGATCCTCACCTCGCTGATGTTGAGCCTCGCCGTCGCCCCCGCCTGGAGCGCATTCGCGCAGCAGCAGGAGGGCAGCGACCCGGAGGACACCGAGGCCGGCGGTGAGACGGAAGGCGCGGAGGTCATGGACGAGGCGCCCGAGCGCCCCTCCGGCACCAACGTGACGCTGCCGCCCGGCGCGGCCAAGGGCCGTGACAGCGCCCCCGGCGTGGTCCACACCGTCGAGTCCGGTGACACGCTGTGGGACCTGTCCTCGCGCTACCTGGGCAGCCCCTGGTACTGGCCGAAGGTCTGGTCCTACAACCCGGAGATCGCCAACCCGCATTGGATCTACCCGGGCAACCAGGTGAGCTTCTTCGGCGGGGGCGAGGAAGTGCCCCAGCGCGTGGAGACCGGCGATGACACCGTCGACGTGGCCGCCCCCACGGAGCTGTCCGGTGGGGACATGGTCTCGGTGTCGGGCAAGATTGGCTACGACGTGTCCTCGTCGCGGCCGGTGACGACGCAGGGTTTCGTCACCGCGCGAGAGCTGGAGGAGGCGGGCCGCATCGAGGGCTCCCCGAACGGCGCGCTGATGCTGGCCTTCCCGGACAACGTCTACGTGCGCTTCAAGCGCAAGGCCGACGCCAAGGTCGGTGACCGCTACGTCGTCTTCCACACCACGCAGAAAGTGAAGCACCCGCGCTCGGGCAAGGAGCTGGGCTTCCTGACGGACTTCGTGGGCACGCTGCGCGTGGTGCGCGTGGACAAGGGCGTCGTCACAGCGCAGATCGTCGACACCTGGGACGGCATCGAGCGTGGCGACCTGGTGGGCCCCTACGGCGAGAAGCTCAGCGAGCGCGTCGCCCCCCGGCCCAACACGAAGGAACTCAACGCCACCGTCGTGACGGCGCTGGTGCCGTACCTGTCGCTGCTCGGTGAGCACAACACCGTGGTGCTGGACAAGGGCAGCGCCGATGGCGTCCAGCTGGGCAACACCTTCCTCATCCTCCGCCAGGGCGACCCGTCCCGGCAGGTGTTGGGCAAGCCGGAGCTCCCCCCGCCGCCCGCGTCCGACAAGGCGCTGCCGTGGGAGAACATCGGCACGTGCATGGTCACCGAGGTGAAGGAGCGCACCAACAACTGCCTGATGATGCGCTCCACCGAGGAGATCAACACCGGCGACCGCGCGTACATGCGCGTGAGCCCCGCCCCCACCGCCAGCCGCTGATTCCGGCAGGAAAAGTGCATCCCCTCCCGTCCAGGAGGGGTTGAGTGCTTGACCGGTGGCGGTCCGGTGTTTATGTGTCGCGCCCCTCCCTGCGGACCCATCTTCTATATAGGTGGGAATGGAGGGGGGTTGGGTATGGCGGACGCTGAGACGGACAGCCTCACGGCGGAACAGCAGGCATGCCTGGCGCTCTGGGCCGTTCCCGGCCTGGGGCCGAGGACGCTGGCCGCCTTGCGCGCATTCGCCGACGGTCGTCTCGCTCCCCTGGCCGCGACTCCGGTAGGAGACTGGGTGTCCGAAGCGCCGGTTTCCCCACAAGTTCGTCGTCGGCTGGCGACCCTGGAGCGGCTCCCCGTCGTCGCGGAGCGGTTGCAGGAGGCGTGTCACGCAGGAGGCATGCGGGTGGCGTTCGCCGAACAGCGGACCTATCCGGAGCGTCTCAAGCAGGTGGAGGACGCGCCGCCCCTGCTGTTCCACCGGGGCCAGCCCGGGCCGCCGCGCAGGCGGGTGGCCATGGTGGGCAGCCGACATCCGGATCAGGGTTTCCTGCCTTTTGCCCGTGCCTTCGCCCGTCAGGTGGCCGAGGGTGGGGTGGGGGTGGTGTCGGGT
>NZ_VIFM01000406.1 GCF_006636215.1 Myxococcus llanfairpwllgwyngyllgogerychwyrndrobwllllantysiliogogogochensis
CACCTCCCCCTGAGTCGCCGCCACCACCTGTTGCCCGGTTGCATATTTCAAAAATGCACACTGGATGCAGAGAACAAACTGGTGGCACAATTTCGGCCGAGCTGAAATCCGCGCCACAGGTTGGGGAAGCCTGTGCGGGGACGGGAGGGGGTAATCAATGGCCGAGCAGCAGCGGAGCAGCCCAGCGCTGTCCGCCGAGGCAACGGACTCTCGGACACTGCTGGAGCGACTCCAGCAGTCCGCCGACGTCCTGGATCAACTCAGCGTGACGCGAGCCCCGGGGCTTCCCGAGGGCGCGCAGGTGACATTGCGCCAGGAAGCCGAGGCCCTGCGGGAGATGCGCGGGGAGTTGGGGCTCCTGCTCAAGAGCTGGTCGCTGCTCACCGACACGTCCCAGAAGCTGCTCAACCTGCCACCCGACGAATTGGAGGCTGGCGTCCGCGCCGCGCTGGAAGTGCTTGGCCGGCAGATCGACGCGCAGCGCGGCTACGTCAACCTGCTCTCCGACGACGGCGAGCACCTGTCGGACTCCTACGAGTGGTGCGCTCATGGCATGCAGCCCCACGGACTGGCGACCCATCGGGGACGCTCCGTGGTGGACTTCCGCTGGTCGCTGGACGAGCTGCGCGCGGGCCGCATGGTGACGGTGACGGACGCGGCGAAGCTTCCCCTCGAGGCCACCGAAGAGCGGCGCCTCTGCGCACTGCTGTCCATCCGCTCCTACATCAACGCGCCGCTGCTGCTCGCGGGCCGGTTGATCGGCTGGATGGGGTTCGACGCCATGGACCAGCCGCGAGAGTGGAAGCCGGAAGAGCGGCACCTGATGCGCCTGACGGGCCACGTGCTGGTCAACGCGGTGGAGCGCAAGCGCCGGGATGCGCAGCTCCTCCAGGAGAAGGAGCGGGAGCAGCGCGCGCAGTCCCTCGGCATCCTCGCGGCGGGGCTGGCGCACGAAATCAACAACCCGCTCGCGTACACGGCGGGCAATCTCGAATACCTGCGCGAGCGACTGCCCGGCCCCAACGAGCCCACGGACGAGGAATGTCGCCAGGTCCTCGACGAAGCCCTGGAGGGCACGCTGCGAATCCAGCGCATCGTCGCGGACCTCAAGGCCCTCTCGGCCACGAGCGCCGAGGCCATGGAGCCGGTGGACCTCAAGGCCGTCACGGAGAGCACGCTCCGGATGGCGGCCAACCAGCTGCGCCACCGGGCGCAAGTCGTGCGCGACTACGACACCGTAGTGCCCCGGGTGCGTGGCACCGCGACGAAGCTGGGCCAGGTGCTGCTCAACCTGGTGCTCAACGCCGCCCACGCCATCCCCGACGGGCACGCCTCCCAGCATCGCATCACCGTCGCCTTGCGCGCCGAGGCCGACGAGGTGCGGCTCTCCATCAGCGACACCGGCTGCGGCATCGCCGCGGACGTCATGCCCCGCATCTTCGACCCGCTCTTCACCACGCGTCGCTCGGGCGAAGGCATGGGCATGGGCCTGGCCATCTGTCGCGACATCATCTCCGCGCTGGGGGGACGCATTGGCGTGAGCAGTGAGCCGGGCCAGGGGACCACCGTGGAAGTGTTCCTGCCCCGCGCGGAGCATGACGCCTTCGTCGCACCGCTCCCCCGGGTCGGCCCTCCGTCCCTGGGGCGACGCGTGCTGGTGGTGGATGACGAGCCTCGCGTGCTCGACTTGATGCGCAGGCTGCTGCGAGGCCACGAACTGGTCACCGTCGCCAATGGCCGCGAGGCACTGGCGCACCTGGGCCAGGACAGGGCCTTCGATGTCATCCTCTGCGACTTGATGATGCCGGAGCTGACGGGCATGGACGTGTACCACTCCGTCCGCGACACCTGGCCGGGGCTGCATGACCGCATCGTCTTCATCAGCGGCGGCGCGTTCACCCCGGAGACGAAGCGCTTCCTCCAGGAAGTGCGCAACCCGGTGCTCGCCAAGCCCTTCGAGGCGCAGCACCTGCGCGACATGGTGATGACGGTGGGCTCCGCGCGGCTGGATTGAGCGCCGGGCGGAGGCTCGCGACTCAGGGAGGAGACGGCTCCGCGACCAACTCCACGCGGCGGCTGCGCGCGAAGCACCCTGGAGTCCCGTCATCACACGGAGGCTGGTCCGCGCCGTGTGTCTCCAGCAGCAGGCGGCTTCCCTCCACGCCGAGCGCCTCGAGTCTCGCGGCCACGGACTGAGCGCGCCCCAATCCCAGCGACGCGTTGACGGACTCGGTCCCCAGCACATCCGCGTGGCCTCGCAGCCGGACGCGCAGGCTCGGACGCTCACGGAGACAGTCCGCCGCGCGCAGCAGCGAGGCATCGCCCTCCGGGGAGAGTCGGGTGTCGAAGAAGGCGAAGAAGATGGGCTCCAGTTCGCAGGTGCCAGGAGGCTCGGCAGCAGAGGACACGGAGGCCGTGGCCACGGATTGAATGGGAGACAGCCGTCGAGCCTCCGCGAGCACCTCATCGACGACCCGCGCCGCCACGTCCTCCGGGAGCGGCCTGTTCGCAGCGGCGCCGTACTCGATTCCCACCACCGCTTCCTGGGGCTGCCCCATGAGCAGGAAGGCGGGACGTTGTTGCCACTGCACGGTGACGCCGTCGCGCTCATACGCCGTGGAGGTGATGCGCACCGTATCGCCAGGCCGCGCGTCGAGCGTCACGCGCCCGCGCATCACGAAGCGATAGCCCTCCACGTACGAGAAGACATCCGAGCGTCCCTCGTAGACCGTCGTCACGTCGAGCCAGTGCAACCCGAGCGGCAGCACATGCCGGGGGCCGCCCGACGCGCTCCGCGCGCCATCTTCTGGGGCCGATGGCAGGGGGCGTCCATCCAACGTGGATTCCACCGAGATGAGCTCCCAGTTACCACCCGGGCTCAGCCTGTCCTCATGCACCAACTCCAACCACGCTTCGCCCGAGGGCAGGGGTTCCGCGCCTCCGACACCGCCCAGGAGGAGCACGAACAGGACACCCAACGCGGACAGCAGACTCCTCGCGACACGACCTCCGTCACGAGACGTCGCACGACTCCACATGACGCCAGCCTTTGCTCGCGGCGCCATGCGGCGCAATAGACTCCGCGCGCCGCAACTTACGTCCCGGGCCGTCGCACGACTCCACGCAACGCCAGTCCTTGCTCGTGGCGCCATCCGGCTCCACAAACCCCTCGCAACGCGACCTCCGTCCCGGGACATCGCATGACTCCACACGACGCCAGTCCTTGCTCGTGGCGCCATCCGGCTCCACAAATTCCTCGCAACGCGACCTCCGTCCCGGGACATCGCATGACTCCACACGACGCCAGTCCTCGCTCGCGGCACGGCACGGTTTCTTCTCGGCGGTTCGCCCTCCGCGCCTGAATCAGCGGCCCGAGCCGACAACAGACGCCACACGACGCGGGCTCCCCTCAGGAGCACCGCGCCGCTCTCCGCCCATCCGCCCGGCGGTGCCGGACGTTCTTTGTGCCATGCCCCCCGCATTGGCGAATCAGGGCTTCTCGCGAGCCGGCGACGCCTGCAGGGTCGTCGGGCTGGGGAGGATGGGCGGACGGTCCTTGCCTTCAACGGCGCGCTGGAGCTCGATCTCCTGGAGCAGCGCCGCGGGCGCCACCGTGGACACGGGCACGTTGCCGCTCTCCGCGCCGCAGAAGCCGTTGAAGATGCCCCGCTTCTCGCCGGTGGCCATGATGCGGTTCACCGCTGACAGCGGCGTGCCCACAATCTCCACGCCACGCACCAGCGACTCCTTCCCCGTCTTCACATCCACCCGGTACACCATGCGCGGAACCCCCTTGAAGGCCTGGTAGCCGTAGCTGGACGTATTCGTGTTGCCCCCGGTGATGTCGCGGATGATGAGGCCATAGGGCTTGTTCTGCCGCTTCGCCTCGTCGATGAGCATCTGCTTCAGCTTCGCGTCGCTCACCTGCCGCGTGCTCTCCACCATCAGATTCGCCATGCGCGCCACCGGCTTCAGCGTGCCCTGGCTGCGCCCGTGTCCGTTGGAGTTGAGGAACCCATCCACCGGACGTCGACCCAGCAGGTAGTTTCGCAGCACGCCCTTCTCCACCAGCGTCACCCGCTGCCCCTTCACACCCTCTTCGTCATAGAGGTAGTACCCGTTGAGCGGCTCCCCGGCCAGTGCACGTTGGGACGGGTCATCATGGATGGACAGGAACGCGGGCAGCACCAGCTTCCCGATCTGCCCCTTGAAGGTCTTCCCCTCGTTGTCCCCGTCCTGCCTGTCGCCCTCCAGCCGGTGCCCCACCGTCTCGTGGAAGAGCACGCCCGAGGCCTCCGGCGCGAGGATGGCGGGCCCCGAGTACGGGTCGATGGCGGGAGCCTGCCGCAGCGCGAGCAACTCCTCGATGACCTTCGCCGCCGCCGCGCGCACGCGCTCATCGTCCGGGAGCCCCGCCTCCGTGGGCGCGTAGAAGTCCCGCGAGTCATCCAGGAGCTGCCCATCCGGCGCCCGCGTCACCGCCGTGACATGGAGCCCGTACAACGTCTCCTCCGTCACCAGCCGCGTGCCCTCCGTGGACACGAACAGCCGCGTCACCTTGTCCGAGGTGACTCGGACCTCCGAGTCGAAGATCTCCGGATGCGCGTTGAACTGCGCGGACACCTCACGCGACAGCTTCACCCAGCGCTCGCGGTTGAACGGGTTCGCCACCGGCGGCTGGACGAAGCTGCTCGCCTTCTCCTTCGTGAAGGAGGCCGGACGCTTCGGGTCCTCCACCGAGTAGACGTCCTCGCCCTTCTTCTTCAGGAACTGGAAGAGCGCCGACTTGTACTTCTCGTCGGTGATGAGCCACAGCGCGGTGCGCAGCGCCAGTGGCGAGTCATCCAGCGGGCCTTCCTTGCGCGAGGTGTAGCTGGTGCCCTTGGTGGAGAAGGAGAACTCCAGCCCCTCCTCGACCGAGCTGTCGAAGGCATAGTCGCCCACCCGCGTGTCGACGTAGAGCCGACGCTCGCGGTAGCCGTCGTCCAGGAAGACGGCGCCATAACGCGCGGCCACGACCTCCTGCGCGTAGTCCTTGAGCTGGTAGCTCATGAAGTACGGCGGCTCGTGACTCTGGAGCTTGAGCTGCTGTTGGTTGCGCGACAGCTCGCTCGACATCGCATCGAGCAGCGTCAGTCGCGAGTCCTGCGCGGGCGTCGCCGCCAGCAACACGGCCGAGGCCGCCAGCAGGGGGAGAACGGGTCGGGTGAGGGAATTCACGGCCCCCACTGTACCCAAACCACCCCGCAAGACGAGCAGGTCCGCCGACCCCAGGTGCCCCTCCCGACACCTGGAGTCGTGGACCCCTGCCCGGAGGGTCGGCTTCCGGGCCCCTGCTTACGCCTTCGTCACCTTCTCACGGCCCAGGGACACGCCCTTGGTCGCGTTGCGGGTGTCAATCACACACGACGAATTCGCCACCACCGCCGCGTAGTCGATGTTGGAGTGGTCCGTGAGGATGATGACGACGTCGTAGTCGCCCAGCTTCTCCGGCACCAACGGGACGGACTTCATCTCCATGTTGAAGCCGTGGCCCTTGTGCAGCTCGGGCACGTACGGGTCATGGTAGCTGATGTCCGCGCCCTTCTCCGCCAGGAGCGTCATGATGCGCAGGGAAGGACTCTCGCGCATGTCGTCGATGTCCTTCTTGTACGCGGCGCCCAGGCAGAGCACGCGCGCGCCGTTGAGCGTCTTGCGGCTCTTGTTGAGCGCTTCCATGGTGCGCTGCACCACGTAGTACGGCATCTGCCAGTTCACCTCGCCGGCCAGCTCGATGAACTTGGTGTGGAACTCGTACTCGCGCGCCTTCCACGTCAGGTAGAACGGGTCGATGGGGATGCAGTGCCCACCGAGCCCTGGGCCCGGGTAGAACGGCTGGAAGCCGAAGGGCTTGGTGCTGGCGGCCTGGATGACCTCCCACACGTCCACGTTCATCCGGTCGCAGAGCATCTTCATCTCGTTGACCATGGCGATGTTCACGCAGCGGTAGATGTTCTCCAGCAGCTTGGCGAGCTCCGCCACGCGGGTGGAGGACACCGGCACCACTTCCTTCAGCGCGCTGCCGTACAGCGCGGCCGCCACCTCGGAGCACTCCGGGGAGTAGCCGCCGACGATTTTGGGAATCGTCTTCGTGTTGAAGTTCTTGTTGCCCGGGTCCTCGCGCTCGGGGCTGAAGGCCAGGTGGAAGTCCACGCCCGCCTTGAGGCCGTTCTTCTCGAGCAGGGGCTTGAGCACCTCCTCGGTGGTGCCCGGGTACGTCGTGGACTCCAGGATGAAGAGCTGCCCCCGGCGCACGTGCGGCGCGAGCGACTCACCCGTCTGGATGATGTAGCTCATGTCCGGCTCACGCGAAGCCGTCAGCGGCGTGGGCACGCAGATGATGACGCAGTCCAGGTCCTTCGCCTTCGCGAAGTCGTTCGTCGCCTTCAGCTTGCCGGACTTCGTGAGCTCCGCCAGCGGCCCGCTGGGGATGTGCTTGATGTAGCTCTCGCCCTTCTCAATCTTGTCGAGTTTGCGCTTGTCGACGTCGAGCCCCAACACCGGGAAGCCCGCCTCCGCGAACGCCATACCCAAAGGAAGACCGACGTACCCCAACCCCACCACACCGACCTTCGCCTCCCGCCGACGAATACGCTCCAGCAGCGGGCTGCCGACCATCACCCTCATCGTCCTCACCTCTCCTGATGCGACGTGCCGTCAAGACGGTCACGCCCCGACCCGAAACTCACCTGAAGACAACCAACCACCTCAAACCCGTCGGAGGCTTCACCTGCCTCCGGAACTCCACCGTCATCGCCGGCACCACCCGCCCGTAGCCGGGTGAATACCCAGACGCCACCAGTCCAGACTCCAGTCCGCGTTCCAGCAGAATCCATGCGAGCGGCGCGCCCGCGGGGCCCAGCTCCACCGCGAGGGGCTCGAACTCCAGCGGCTCCTCCGCCGCGCGCTGCGCCCGGGCGAGCACCTGCGCATCCGGCGTCACGCGCCGTGCCTGCTCGTCGGGGAGATGAAAGCGTCCAATGACTTCGTGCTGCCCGGTGCCGATGAAGCTGTCGCACCCCGCCAACGCGCGCTCGTGCCGGTTCAACCGGAACGTGCGCTCGATGCCCACCGGCGCGGGGAGCATGCGGTACCCATCATGACGGACACGCAATCTGTCCACGCTCGAGCCAGGAAGGAAGGCCACCACGCGCGCCTTCGCACCCTCGGGCAGCGCGAACAAACGCGCCGGGTCCAACGGGGCCTGCTCCACCCCATCCACCTGCACGGTGTTGTGCGCGGCCGTGCCACGAAACGCGTTCCGCATCGCCGGCTCTCTCGTGTACGAGCCCGTGCCAGGGTCGACGATGAGAGGACGGCCGCCCAGGTGCAACTCGAAGGACAGCTTGTCGTTGTGGCTGTGCCCGCCCACCCCGCGCT
>NZ_VIFM01000407.1 GCF_006636215.1 Myxococcus llanfairpwllgwyngyllgogerychwyrndrobwllllantysiliogogogochensis
ATGGGTATAAGAGACAGGCCCATGCTCCACTCCATCCCGCCCACCTTCCCCGGCGCGGTGCTTGAGCAAGGCATGTGCCCGCTGTCGCTACCTGGGGCGCGGTGGGCCTACCCATCCCGTCTGGCTCGACAGGGCTCGACTCCCGGACGGTCACCCGCACACCACGGACCCTCTCGGGCGGTGAGAGGTGGGCGGTGCGGGCCTGCTGTCAGAAGCGGGAGATGGCGAAGAACGATTTGATTTTGTCGTTCGTCTCGCGAAGTCGCTCGCTCAGCGTGCGGACGAACGTCCAGAGCAGTACGTACGCCAGGTCCTTGTCGGTGAACATCAGCTGGTCCAGCTTGGACCTTTCGATGGCCCACACCGAGCAGGAGATGTGGGCGATGGCGTCCGCGGAGCGGGGAGAGTCCTCGATAACCGCCATCTCTCCGAAGTACTGGCCGGCTTCCAGGATGGCGAGCGCTTCCTCTCCGATGCCGGGCACCGACTTGGAGATGCGGACCTTGCCGCTGGAAATGACGAACATTTCCTGGCCGGACTCCCCCTCGCGGAAGAGGAAGGCGCCCGCCGGGTAGTCCCTGGTGTGGCCGAGTTGCGCCACCTTGGCGAGCTGGCCCTGGGTCAAACCCTCGAACAGCGCAACCTTCTTGAGGAGCTCGGCATCCATGAGGCCAGCTTCGTATCACGCGCCCGAGGGCCTCTGGTACCTTCGCGGCCTCAACGGAAAGAGGGAGGAGCCACCCGTGGCGGAGGAGAAAATCAACAAGGTGACCATCATCGGCTCGGGGCCGGCGGGTTACACCGCGGCCATCTATGCCGCGCGCGCCAACCTGGAACCGATGGTGTTCGCTGGTGGGCCCACGCTGGAGCATCCCCAGCGCGTGCCGGGCGGGCAGCTCATGGTGACCACGGACGTGGAGAACTACCCGGGCTTCCCGGAGGCCATCACCGGCCCGGAGCTGATGGACCGCTTCCAGAAGCAGGCGGAGCGGTTCGGCACGGTCATCCACATGGAAAACGTGGTGAAGGTGGATTTCAGCAAGCGCCCCTTCGTCATCGAAGGGGAGAGCGGCATCCGCGTTCTCTCGGAGACCGTCATCATCTCCACCGGCGCGACGGCCAAGTGGCTGAGCGTCAAGGGTGAGGACATCTACAAGAACCGGGGCGTGTCCGCGTGTGCCACCTGTGACGGCGCGTTCTTCAAGAACCAGGAAGTACTCGTCGTGGGCGGTGGAGACACGGCGATGGAGGAGGCCACGTACCTGGCGAAAATCGTCAAGCACGTCACCCTCGTCCACCGTCGCGACTCGCTGCGCGCGTCGAAGGTGATGCAGGAGCGCGCGCTCAACAACCCGAAGATTTCCTTCCTGTGGAACTCGGCGGTGGAGGAAGTCACCGGCAACGCGAAGGGAATGACGGGCGCGGTGGTGCGCAATCTGAAGACGGGCGACAGCCAGCTGCTCAATGCCACGGGCCTGTTCGTGGCCATTGGCCACACGCCGAACACGGAGCTGTTCCAGGGCATCCTGGAGACGCACCAGGGCGGCTACCTCAAGACGGTGGCGGGCAGCACCCGCACGAACATCCCCGGCGTGTTCGCTTGTGGTGACGTGCAGGACAGCTACTACCGTCAGGCCATCACCGCCGCCGGCACCGGCTGCATGGCGGCCATCGACGCGGAGCGCTGGCTGATTGAGCAGGGCGAGTAGCCCGCTCACCACCGCGTGACGCATGCTCCAGGCCGGTCCGTCTCCATGGCGGACCGGCCTTCTTTTCGAGCCAGGCAAGGGCGGAACAGGACTCTCATGAGCACGAAGCAGAAGACGCTGGCGGTGCACGCCGGAACGCGGCTGACGGGCAGCAAGGCGGTTCCCGTCTCGCCCCCCATCTCCGTGTCCGCGGTGAGCTGGTTCGACAGCAGCGACGACCTGGACGGCGCGCTGGACGGCAAGGACTACGCCTACGCCCGCATCAGCGCTCCGAACACCACGCTGCTCGAAGAGGCCGTGGCGGCGCTGGAGGGCGCCGAGGCGTGCGTGGCCTACGCCAGTGGGATGGCCGCGCTTCGCTCGCTCTTCGAGGCCCAGGACTTCCGGCCTGGCGACAGGCTGGTGATGCCGGCGGACGGCTACGGCGTCACGCGCGCGCTCTACAAGAAGCTGTGTGCCGCGCTCGGCGTGGAGCTGCATGCGCTGAAGCTGACGGACGCGGGGACGCAGGCGCGCATCCGCGAGCTGAAGCCGCGCCTGGTGCTGGCGGAGAGCATCACCAATCCGCTGCTGCGCGTGGCGGACCTGCGCGAGCTGGCGAAGGCGTGCCGGGACGTGGGCGCGGCCTTCGCGGTGGACGCCACGTTCCCTTCGCCCATGGGGCAGCGCGTGCTGGAGCTGGGCGCGGACTACGCGGTGCAGTCCACCAGCAAGTGGCTCAACGGGCACAGCGACGCGCTGGGCGGGACGGTGAGTGGTGCGCGCTCGCGCATCGACGTGCTGCGCGCCGCGCGCGTGCTCTCCGGCGATGTGCTGGGTCCGTTCGAGGCGTGGCTCACGCTGCGCGGCCTGCGCACCTTGCCCGTACGGATGAAGGCCCATGCCGAACACGCGGCGCACGTGGCGCGGCGGCTTGCGGAGTCGCCCCTGCTGGAGCGGGTCATCTACCCGGGGCTGGCCTCGCATCCGGACCATGCGGTGGCTCGCGAGGTGCTCAAGGATGGCGGCCCCATGGTGTCCTTTGAAATCCGGGGCGCGGGCCGCCCCGAGGCCATGCGCTTCCTGGAGGCGCTCAAGGTCGGTCGACCCGGTCCGTCGCTTGGGGACGTGTGCACGCTGGTGATGCACGCGGCCAGCGCCAGCGCGCGACGCCTGACGCCCGAGGAGCGCAAGGCGGCGGGGATTCGCGAGAGCCTCATCCGGGTGTCCGTCGGACTCGAGGACCCGGACGACGTGGTGGATGACCTGCTCCAGGCCGTGGCCCAGGGGGTGGGCCGGTGAAGATGGTCGATGTCGGCGCGAAGCCGAAGACGGAGCGCGTGGCGGTGGCCACCGCGCTCTTGCGCATGTTGCCCGCCACGCGGGAGCGCATCCTCGCGGGGAAGGTGGAGAAGGGGGACGTGCTCGCCGCGGCGAGGCTCGCCGGCATCATGGCCGCCAAGCGCACCCCGGACTTCATCCCGCTGTGCCACCCCATCGCCCTGTCCGGAGTCGAGGTGACCCTGGACGCCGTGAAAGAGGGGCTGTCCGTCCGCGTGACGGTGCGGACGGTGGACCGCACGGGCGTGGAGATGGAGGCCCTGACGTCCGCGTGCGCTGCGGCGCTCACCGTCTATGACATGTGCAAGAGCGTGGACCGGGGCATGGTGCTGGAGGCCGTCCAGCTCGAGCACAAGTCCGGGGGACGCTCGGGGACCTGGGAGCGGGGCTCGGTGAAGGACGGTGCGGGGGCGACTCGTGCCGCCACGTCACGTCCACGCAAGCGCGCGAAGGGTTGAGCGCGGACGCGCTTGCGAGCGCGTGGGAAGGGGAGCGCGACATGGGCCCGTGCGGGCTGCCCGGTGTCCGCTTCAGGACGTGGACAGTGTGCTCCCGAGCACGGCCCTCCCTGAACTCGTGCCCTCCGGGGCTCCCGCTTGTCGGAGCGGTCGTCCAGATTGGACTCTCGCCACCATGCGCCCAGCAAGCGCGGGGGGCCGTAGAGGAGGTCCAAGGGTGCTCAACGTCAGGACGACCCACTCCACCGTGGGGCTCCTCGCGCTCATGGTGGGCATGGGCTGCAGCCCCGCCTCCGGGGACGGGGACGGAGACGCGCCGGAGTCGCCCACGCTCGTCGCGGCGGGGGCCCACTCACGCTGCTCCCCAGGGAACTCGGGTCGCCGCTCCATCTCCAAGGACCCGAAGGGCTGCCGTCAAACCATGTTCGTCTGCGCCCCGGGCGAGACGCCCTTCTTCGACGCGTGTGGCTGTGGCTGCGAGCGCAGGTAGCGCGCGCTACCGCTTCCTGTCCGCGTCCTCGCGCAGCTTCTCCAGGAAGAGTGCCCCCACCACGAGCGAGTGGGTGATGTGGCCCTCCAGGATGAGCCGGGGCACGTCCGCGCGCGGGTGCAGCTCCACGGCGATGTCCTCGGCCTCGTCCTGCCGGCCCGCATGGGCCCTCACGCAGTCCCGAGCGAGGAAGATGAAGCAGCGGTTGTCCTGCAGCGCGGGGTTGGGATGCATCCAGCCCAGCGGCACCACGCGGCCCGCGACGTAGCCCGTCTCCTCCTCCAACTCGCGCGCCGCCGCCACGGCCGGGTCCTCGCCTTCCTCGACGAGTCCTCCCGCGAGCTCCAGCGTGTCCGCGCCGACGCCGAAGCGGAACTGCCGCACCAGCACGAGCGAGTCCTCCGGCGTCACCGCGATGACGTTGACCCAGTCCGCGCAGACCACCCGCACGCGCGGATGCTCCTGCTCCGTCCTCGGGTCCGCCCACTTGTCCTCGCGGACCTTCATCACCTGATAGTCGTGCTCCAACCCAAGGCGCAGTCGCCGCCAGGGCTTCACCGTCTGGGACATGGTTGACGCTCCGGCCCCCCGACACGGGCGAGGGCCTTGGGGTTTTCAGTTGAGCAGCGAGGCGCGCTCACGCAGCTCGCGGGCCGTCATCTCCAGGCGGTCGCGGTCCGGAGCCTCCGGCGACAGCTCCAGGCACCGCTCCACGTCGCGCAGCGCCGCGCGGTATGCCCCCAGGTTGGCCAGCAGCGCCGCGCGCGTGCGCAGCTCCCCGGGGTGATCCGGCGCCAACAGAAGCAGCAGGTCCACCACCGCCAGCCCCCGCTCGCGGTCCTCGCGGCCCAGGTACACGCGCCGCAGGTTGGACAGCATGCGGTAGGCAATCAACTCCACCGGCGCCGGCGCCAGCATGGCCCGGTCGAACTTGAGCTGCGGCGCCACGCGCTTGAGCAGCTCCTCGCAGCCGTGCTCGGTGAGGATGTCGCCGTGGTGGAAGGGGTCCATCACCAGCTTGTGGTCCCCCGCGTCATGGGCGACGAGGAAGTGTCCGGGAAACGGCACTCCGTACAGGGGGATGCCCGCCCGGCGCGCGACTTCCAGATAGACGACGGACAGCGTTATCGGCAGCCCCAGCTTCCGCTCCAGCACCTGGTCCAGGAAGCTGTTCTCGGGCGAGTGGTAGTTGTCCTCGTTGCCGCGAAAGCCCTCGATGTCCGACAGCACGTGGCGCAGCGCTCGCAGCGACGCCAGCGCCTCGCCCTTGTCGGTGAGCCGCTCCGACTCCACCTGGACCCGGCACGCCAGGACGTCCAGGACGTGCAGACACGCGGGGGCATCCAGCTCCGGCCTGTCCAGCGTGGCGATGGCCAGCGCGGCCAGGTCCAGACGCGGTGGCTCCGCGGCCAGCGCCGACACCAACCGTTCCCGGGCCAGCGGCGGGCTGAATCCTGTGGGGATGCTCACGGCCGCAACCACTAACCCACACCGGGCTTGACGGCAAAGGCAGGCAACCGAGCGTCAGAAGGTGGGCGGTGCATAGGGCAGCCTCCCCTTGATTTCCGCGCGCAGCCCCATTTGAGCCGAAATCAGCCCCGCCAGGATTCCGTCCTCATACTCGAAAGTCGGGTGTTCCTTGAGTTCGGGAAAGTCGTGGGGATTGCGAAGCTCCTCGGGGGTGAGATTGGGGACGGCCTCGCGGGCCAGTCGCAGCACCTTGGCCTGTTGCTGCGAAATCATCCGCTCGAAGAGCTGGGCGGACAGCTCCAGCATGTCCTGGGCCACTTCTTCCGTCATGTGCGTGCCTACTCCTGGGCGATGTCCCACTTGGCTCGGCGATAGCTGTAACGGAAAGCGGCCTCATCCGCCTCTTTCGCGAGCCCCTCGCCCTCCCGGCCGTCCAGGAAGGCGACGAAGTCGAGCTGGCGGTTGTCGCGCCCGTGCTCGGTGTCGAAGAGGCGGACCAGCTCGTTGGCGGGCAGCGTGCGCCGGCCGACGACGTCCACCAGGGGCACCGCCAGGCCGCGCATCTCCTGCGAGGGCGCGTAGGACTTCCACACCAGCTCCGTGCACACCAGCGTCTGGTCCGAGAAGAAGTCGAAGTCGAAGTCGTACGGGCGGCCCTGGTACGCGAAGGCGCGGAGGATGGCGCGCGCCTTGTCCACGCGAGCCAGCCGGGGGCGCATGACGCCCAGGTAGTCCACGCGCATGCCGTGCTCCAGGCCGGTGAAGCTGACGCCCTCGCTGATGGACTCGATGATGCGGATGGGGTCGCCGTGGGAGTCCTTGCCGGAGTACTCGGCCCACTTGGCGGGGAACGCGCGAGCCAGGTGCGCGGTGAAGGACGCGGGCTTGCCGGGAAGCGTGGCCACCCAGGCCTTCACGTCCGCGTCCTCGTCGAAGTACGCGGCCATCTCCGGCGCGGTGCCGACAAACAGCTCCGCGTGCGGCCAGAAGCCCGGCAGGCCGATGTTGGAGAGGTACCAGTTCTGCCGCGCCACCATGATGTCGCCGGGCTCCATCTTCTTGAGCACGCCCAGCACCTGCTCGCGGCTGATGAGCGGCTGGCCGGAGCGGTGCACGCGCGTGTCGCCCATCCACTCGGCCACGGCGCGCTGGACGGGGAAGAAGGCGCGCTGGGCGGAGTCCTGGGTGAGGTCCGTGGCGGCCTTGGCGAAAATCGTGGCGCCGCGCTTGGCGAGAAGGCCCCGAGCCACCTCGCTGTTGAGCTTCATCTCCTGCATCACCCAGGGCACGCGGGGGCCGTCCAGCGCGCCGGCCTTCACCAGCAGCGGGCGCAGCTGCTCCTTGTACGTGTCACCGGTGTAGAGCTGGGTGGTGGTGCCCACGTGGATGACCTTTTCCTTGAAGCGGGCGAAGGCGCGCGGGGGCAGGCCGAACTCGGGGGCGGGCTCGTCCAGGAGGACTTCCAACTGCTTGCGGCCTCCGGTGAGCTCCGCGTAGGTGAGGCCGTGGGCCAGCTCCGTGGTGAGCGCGCCGTGGGTGAGCAGGAAGCCCCAGGCGTGCTTCTTGGGCTGGGTGAGGGCGGGCACCTTCACGAAGTCCCAGTAGCGCTGACGGATGACCTCGGTGGAGACGAAGTAGTCGAAGAAGGCCGCCCACGTGGTGAGCAGCCGCTGCTTCTGGTCCGGCGTGTACGGCTCGCTCTGCTTCTGGAGGTAGAGGCCGCGCGACTGCTTCACCTCGTCCTGGAGACGTCGCAGGCCACGGGCGTGCCGCTCCAACTGCTCCAGGTCGGCCTGGGCCTGGGCGACGAAGGCGGCGTCATCGAGGGAGTAGACGCTCTTGGGGGCGGCGGCTGGCGTGGGCGGCGTGCTGGCGAACACGAGCCAGGCGAGCAGCAGGGGTGCGGCGGGCATGGATGGGGCTCCGGGCGACAGGGG
>NZ_VIFM01000408.1 GCF_006636215.1 Myxococcus llanfairpwllgwyngyllgogerychwyrndrobwllllantysiliogogogochensis
CCGTCCCATGCCGACCACCATCTCATCGAGGTAGGCGCTCAGCGCCTCATCCAGCTTGCGCAGCTGTGCCGGTGTCATCCCGACCGTAGATCATGACCGCCACCTCGATTCAAGTGACCGGGTAGTATTAGCGCCCCCGTCGAGGACGGGGCCTTGATGCATGTTCGCGGCGCCCGTTCGCTTCGCGGGAATGTGCTTTCACACAGTCACTCGGGGCGAGGCGCGGGTGTCGGCACCTGCGGGTGTCGGTGCCTGCGGGTTTCGAGGCGGTGGCCTTTCGAGCGCTCGCTGGGGACGGATGTCGGGCGGCAGGCGTCGACACCCGCTCACGCCGAGGCGATGTACCTTTCAATCACGCGGAAGGGCGGACGAAGGAGCGGGGTGATGGAGTTCGATTCAAGCGCGCGGACGGGACGCTACAAACGGGCTGCCGCCGAGGCGGCGGTGGACCGGTTCCTCCTGCCAGGGATGCGCGTGGGCCTGGGCACCGGGAGCACCGCGGCCTTCGCGGTGCGACGGCTGGCGACGCTGCGCGGACAGGGACACCTGCTCGATGTTCTCGGCGTCCCCACGTCACGCGCCACGCAGGCTCTGGCGTTGGAGCTGGGAATCCCCCTCACCACGCTGGAGGAACACCCCGAGCTGGACGTCACCATCGACGGCGCCGACGAGGTGGCGCCAGACCTGTCCGTCATCAAGGGGGGAGGCGGCGCGCTGCTGCGCGAGAAGATCGTCGCCCAGGCCAGTCGCCGCGTCGTCATCGTCGCGGACGTGGCGAAGCTGTCACCGAAGCTCGGCACCCACTGGCCCGTGCCGGTGGAAGTGCTGTCGTTCGGTTGGCGCTCGCAGCTACGCTTCCTCGAGTCCCTTGGCGCTCGCGTGACACCGCGCAAGGGCGCCAACGATGCGCCCTTCCTCACGGACCAGGGCAACCTCGTCCTCGACTGCGCCTTCGGTCCCCTCGATGCACCGTCGACACTGGCCGAACGTCTGGGCGCGCGTGCGGGAATCGTCGGCCATGGCCTGTTCCTCGGCATCGCCACGGACCTGATGGTGGCGGGCCCCGGGGGCGTCGAACACCGGGTGCGCCCCACCTGAGTCGACCCCTGACATGCGGGGCCCGTGCGAGGGTGCCCGTCCGCCCGCATGACGTGCTGGCGGTCGTGTGTCGCGTGGGTGGGCGAGTGTCGCGTGGGTCACGAGCGCTCCACCATTGGGGGCTCTCGCACGTGGGTCGCGCGACGTGGACGTAGGCGACTGTCGGGCGCGCTCGGCGGTGATTCTCGCGGGCTTGGAAGAGCGTGGAGCGCGGCCCTCACATGGTGCGTCAAAAAGTGCGAAGGCCACGACAGCGCGCGCGGTTACACTCGGCTGCGTTCCAGCGCTTCAGAGGGGGTTTCTGGGGGCTGCTGGCTCAGAGGGTGCCTTTCGTATGCGAATCATCCGTTACTGCCTCCCCGCGGCACTGCTGTTGGTGACCGCCTCCTGCTCAGGCGACACATCTGGCGGAGACCCTCCCGAGGTGTCGGAGGCGTCCCCCGCGCGAGTGCGTCGCATCACCCGCGCCGAATACGACAACAGCGTCTACGGCATCGTGAAGAACCCCACGCTGGTGCCCATGGCGCAGCTCTTCGCGCCCGAGGACGCCATCCTCGGCTACACCACGCATGATCGCCTCCAGGTGACGCCGCTGCTCGCGGACCAGCTGGACTTCGCGGCGGAGCGGAACTGGGGTCCTGTCGCGGCCAACAACCTGGCGAGCGAGTACGCCTGCGCCGAGGGACAGAACGAAGAGGACTGCGCACGCTCCTTCATCCGCGCGCTGGGCGCTCGCGCCTTCCGTCGGCCGGTGACGGCCGAGGACGAGAAGGACCTGCTCGAGCTGTGGAAGGCGGTGCGCAAGGACACGGACCCGAAGAAGGCGGCCGAGTACGTCATCCAGGCGGTGCTCACGTCGGCGTCGTTCCTCTACCGCACGGAGCTGGGAGAGCCCGGTGGACCGGCGAACAGGGTGGTGTGGCTGACGCAGCAGGAGATCGCCACGGCGCTGGCGTTCGCCGTGACGGGTGCGCCTCCTGACGCGGAGCTGACCACCGCCGCCAGCTCGGGGCAGCTCAAGACGGCCGATGCGCGCGAGGCCCAGGCACGTCGCCTGCTGCAGACGGAGGCGTCCAAGAGGTACCTCCAGCGCTTCGTCATGGAGTGGCTCGGGCTGACCGGCCTGGAGAGCGTCAACAAGAACAACCAGGTGTTCCCGGACTTCAGCCAGATCTTCAAGCTCTCCGCGAGCGCGGAGACGACGACCTTCATCGACCACGTCCTCACCAACGAGGGTGGCTCCGTGAAGGAGCTGCTGGGCGCGAACTACACCTTCGCGAACGGCCTGATGTCGCTGTTCTACGGCACGTCGCAGACGTCAGATGGACGCATCGGCAGGGTTCCTCTGCCGGAAAACCGGGTGGGCATCCTCACGCATGCGAGCGTGCTGACGACGTACGCGCTGTTCGACTCCAGCTCGCCCATCCGTCGCGGCAAGTTCGTCCTCACGCGCCTTCTGTGCCGTGAAATTCCGCCGCCCCCGCCGTCCGTCATCATCATCCCGCCCGCCGTCAATCCGGACAGCACCACCCGCGCCCGCTTCGCCGCCCACACCGACAACCCCACGTGCGCGGGCTGCCACCGTCAGCTGGACCCCATCGGCTTCGGCATGGAGGACTATGACGGCCTGGGCAAGTACCGCACGACAGAGAACGGCCTGGACGTGGATGCCAGCGGCTCCGTCGAGCACGCCAACGGCAAGTTCACCTTCACGGGCGGCGCCGAACTCGCGCGCTGGCTCGCCAGCAGCGAGGACGTGGCCGACTGCGTGCCGCTGCAGCTCTTCCGCTACGTCATGGGGCGGGATGAGGACACCGTCGATGGGCCGATGCTCACCGACATGCGCTCGCGCTTCCGCGCGGACCCGAAGCTGAAGCTGGGCGATGCCCTCGTCGGCCTCGTCCGCTCACCGTATTTCGTCCACCGGCGCACCACTTCCCCCGAGTAGCCACCATGCTCCGCGAACTCTCACGACGCTCCCTGATCAAGACCCTGGCGGGCTCGGCGGCGGCGCTGCCCCTGGCCAACCTGCTCGGCACCACGGACGCGTATGCCCAGGGCACCACGCCCCCCATGCGCTTCATCGCCATCTTCACCTCCCATGGGTGCCTGCCGGAGTACTGGAGTCCGAAGGGCGGCGAGCTGGACTTCAACCTCGACTTCCCCAACTCCATGCTGGCTCCACTCCAGCGCCACCGCTCCAAGCTGCTGGTGCTGGATGGCCTGGACTACCAGGTGCTCTACGAGCACGGCCTGACGGGCCACGAGGGCGGTCCCGTCACGTTCCTCACCGGCAGCAAGGTCAACACCGCCAGCGGTGACGACCTTCCGGAGAACGCCTCGTTGGACCAGGTCCTCGCGGCGCAGATTGGCGGCGCCACGCGGTTCCGCTCCCTCCAGCTCAACGCGTGGGAGCAGTTCGGCGGCCAGCACGTCTACAACAGCATCAGCTTCACGCCGAACGGCGGCCGCGTGCCTTTCGAGAGAGACCCCGCGGGCGTCTACCAGCGCCTGTTCGGCGCCGCGCCGTCGCCGACCTCGGACCCGGGGGAGAACGCGCGCACGCTCGCGCGTCGCAAGAGCCTGCTGGACTATCTGGTCAAGGACGCCACCCGGCTGCGCAACCGGCTGGCGGGCGCGGAGCGGCAGAAGCTGGAGACGCATCTGGAGTCGCTGCGGGACATCGAGCGCCGGCTGGGCTCGCTGAGCACGGCGCCCACGCCCTCGCAGGAGCCCGTGCCGGCGGAGGCCGCGTGCAGTGGTGGTGCGGCGCCTCCGGCGTTCGACCTGGGGCAGCTCGGCAACCTGGAGAACATGCCGACGCTGACCAAGCTCCACATGGACCTCATCGTCCGGGCCTTCGCGTGTGACTTGACTCGCGTGGTGACGATGACGATTCCGGGCCCGTCGATGCCGTGGCTCGGCATCCACGAGGACACGCACAACGACCTGGCGCACCGCCTGGACGTGACGGACGAGCCCTTGCGCTCGCAGATTCGCGGGAAGATGGTGCAGGTGCAGCGCTGGTACGCCGAGCAGGTGGCGTACCTCATGGACGGCCTGGCCTCCGTGCAGGAGGGCAGCGGCACCGCGCTGGACAACACCCTCATCCTCTGGGGCAACGAGCTGGGGGATGCGTCCGGCCACATGAACGTGCGCGTGCCCACGGTGCTCGCGGGCGGCGCGGCCGGGAAGTTCCGCATGGGCCGCTTCCTGCGGCTGCGTCCGGAGGGCTCCGACCCGCTGAGCGGCTGGAGTGGCCCAGGCACGCCGATGCCGGATGCGGTGGCCCACAACAAGCTGCTGGTGTCCATCGCCCAGGCCTTCGGGGTGAACGTGAACACCTTCGGCCATCCGGACTTCAAGGGCCCCCTGTCGGGCCTCACCTGAGTCCGGTGTCTCGCGGCGGGGCCGGACGTCCCGCCGCGAGCCTCCCTTCGGGCCTGGAAGACGGGCTCGAAGGGCAGGCGTATCCCCGCCGTCGCGTCAGGGGGACCGGGACTTCGGTGCCGTGTCCCCGCCGCGCCACCGGCGCAGCAGCTCGGAGGCGCTGCCGCCTCGCTCCAGCCGGGCCTCCGTCACCGTCCCCGCCGCATCCACCCGCACCACGAAGGTGAGCGTGGGCTCGCCGTGCAGGTGGTAGCGCAGGTCGGCGACGCGCACCTCTCGCCCCGTCTCCACCTGCGTCACCGTCACCACGGGGAAGCGAGCCCACGCCAGGGCCTCGCGCACGGTGGGCACCTCGCGCAAATCTCCGGGCAGCACGTCCACGGGCGCCGTCACCCTGCGGGCCTCTCTGGGCTCTCCCAGGAGCGTCACGTCTCCGGCGGCCAGGACGTCGCCAGGAAGGCGGGCCGCGTACCGCCACGTGCTGAAGGAGAAGGGCGCGGGGAAGACGCGCACGGACTCGGCCCCGGGATGGGCGCCGTCCACCCGCCGCGTCAGCACGCTCCAGGACACGACGCGTGCTCCCACGTAGGCCATGGAGCAGGCGAGCCCCAGGAGCAGCGCGCGCCGCCACACCGCGCGCCGTCGCCACGCCACCACCGCCCCCGCCACCAACGGCAGCGTCACCCACGGGTCCACCACCACCGTCCAGTCCAGGCTCAGCCGCGCATCCGAGAAGGGCAGCAGCACCCGCGTGCCCCAGCCCGTCCACAGGTCCGGCAGCAGGTGCGCGAAGAGCACGGAGGCGAGGCTGGTGAGGAACACCGGGAGCAGCCGGGTGTCGCGGCGGAACACCGCCCAGGCGACGAGCGTGGCGGCCAGGGCGACGACGGGCGCGAAGAAGAGCGAGTGGGAAAGTCCCCGGTGCGCATGCAGCGCCACCGTCACCGCGTCGCCCCTCGCCAGCAGGGTGTCCAGGTCCGGCAGCTCGGCGGCCAGCACGCTCGCCAGCAACACCGCGCGGTCCGTGGATGAAGAGCGCTCCGGAGAGTCGGGGCGTACGTCGGGCCGGCGCAGCGCGCCGACAGCCAGTCCCAGGAGTCCGTGCGTGAGGTTGTCCATGGCGCCCGTGGCTCTAGCGCCTTCCTCCCACGGGGGCCAGCGGCGGGACGCAAGACAACGCCTTGCGCCCCGTCGCCAGTCAGACGACTGCTTCAGCCAGTGGGCCTACGACTACCCGCCCAGCGCGCCGTTGATGAGCGGCGCGACAATGCCCATGCCCGGGTCTTCGGCGTTGTAGCCGTTGGCGGGCTCGTAGATGCGCACGCGCTGGTTGTTGTTCACGAAGCGCGTGAGGAACGTGTCCATGCCCACGAACTCGCTGCGGCACGTCCACGACTGCCACGGCGCTTCGATGTACTCGTACCACTTCTTCTTCTCCATCCGCTGGCAGGCGTGCGCGCCGATGAAGGTGATGATGGTGCTGCAGTGGCTGGAGTTGATGGCGCGCTCGTGCGGGATGAAGTAGCTGAAGTTGTTGTACTTGTTCAGCTCCGTCACCAGCGCGGCCTCGTCCGTCTTCCAGTAGGCGTGCACGGACTCCTTGTCGTTCGGCGTGTGGAAGCGCTCATAGGAGAAGCGCGAGTAGTTGTAGTCACGCGTGTAGCCCGTGTACGCGAGCTGGTCGTTCGGGAACTCCGTGGCCACCATGCGGTTGATGGTGCCGAAGTCGCTCTGGCTGAACGACGCGGGCAGCAGGCCGAACACGGAGTTCAGGTTCCACGACTCACGAATCTTGTCGTGCAGGGCGCGCGACTTGAAGTTGGCGTTTGGCGCCAGGAAGATGGGGCCGGAGTCGTTGAGCAGGTAGCCCTGCGCCGGGTTGATGATGCGACGCGCGAAGTAGTAGCCCGCCGACGTCGCCGTGCCGCCCGCGCTGTAGCCCGTCATCAGGAACTTCTGCACGTTGGGGAACTGCGTCTTCGCGTAGTTCGCCACCGCCAGCGTGTTGGTGTAGCCGCTGTGGTGCCAGGTGAGCGGCGGGTTGGCGCCCGTCTGGTCCACGTACGTCTTCACGTTGTTGCCGATGTGCACGTCGCCCGTGCAGTACGGCACGTAGACGATGTTCCAGCCGTTCGTCACCAGGTTCGTCTTGCTGCGCAGCGGCAGACCCGGGTCGGCGCCGTTGACGAGCGGCGAGACGTACTTCGCGGTGAACTGCGTGATGTAGTCGTCGGCGATGCCGTTGGGGTTCGCCGCGCCCAGGAGGCCCGCACGGCCGCTACAGGTGTCGTAGTCCCAGCACGCGCCGCCACCTTCGAGCAGCATCAGCAGGTTGGGCGAGTTCGTCTTGTGGATGAAGAACTTGAACTGGGAGCCATTGCCACACTTCGTCCCAGGCAGCTCCACCTTCTGCCAGTTGTAGTTGTTGCCGCCATCCACCAGCACGCTGACGATGGATGAGACGATGACTTCCGAGCGGGCGGCGCTGGGGACCATCAGCGCAGCGACAGCGAGGCACGCCACGAGTACGCGCTTCATGCAGGCTCCTCCGGGTTTGGGGGGAAACCGGTTCTATAGCCCACGTTGACCCGAGAGTCAGTCCTGAATGTGTTGTTTCATGTTTCGAGCATCACGGTCGTTTGTGATGCATTGCGGCATGACAAGGGTTGGTTGCCATGTGCGCGAGGCACGCGGTATTCGGACGTCATGTCCGATAATGCTGGGTCGAAGCGTCTGGGCTGGCTGGCGGGGCTCGGGGGTGTGGCGCTGGTGGCCGCGCTCGTGTTCGCCCTGAGCGGAGAGGCGCCGCCCCCGGTGCCCGAGCCAGAGACGGCCACCGCGCCAACCCCGCCGC
>NZ_VIFM01000409.1 GCF_006636215.1 Myxococcus llanfairpwllgwyngyllgogerychwyrndrobwllllantysiliogogogochensis
GCGCCGACGCTCGCTGTCGAGTCGCACCTCCCGAGTTGCAACAGGGCGAGCCGTCGTCCGAGCCATGGCGTTCCTCCTTCCCTCAGAGGGGTAACACCTGCGGCTCAAGCCATATTTGCCGGTGTAGTTTTTTTGCCAGCACCGGTGAGGCGTTCGACGTCGATAAGTGTCATCAATCTTGAGGCCATCTCAGGCCAATCTCGTCGCGTGCCGTGCCACTCATCATGCAGCCCGAGTGGTTTCTTGCGCCTGACACAGAGCAGCGAACTCGCCCATCTGCATATCACCGAGCCACAGTTCAGCGACCAGCGAATACCGAACGGGCACTCTTGCAATGGCGATGACTGTCGTTGGGCATGCCATTCCATGCAAACTCAGCAGCTGCGGATTTCTCGTTCTTGATTCAAGGCGGCGTTGCCCCACCTTCAATCACAGGCACGCGCGCTTCACCTGCCCCGCCTGACACCGGGTGATTGCAGGCCCCCACCTTTCCGGCGGGAGGCCTGTCCACGTCCCGCCTCACGCCGACGTCATGCGCACCACTTCGTCGAAAGCCGTAAGCCCTTGAGCCAGCTTGCGCACGGCGGCCTCGCGCAGCGTGCGCATGCCTCCGCGCCGAGCCACTTCCACCAGCTTCTCGTAGGGAGCCTCGCGTGAAATCTGCTCGCGCAGCTCCCCATTCGTGGTGACGATTTCGAAGACGCCCGTGCGGCCCACGTAGCCGGTGCCTCGGCAGCGCACGCAGCCCGCGCCCTTCAGGAGGCGCACCCCACCCGGCAACAAGGGCAGCGGAGCCTGGAGCGCGAGGAGCTCATCTGGAGTCAGCGTCGCCTCCTCCGCGCAATGACTGCACACGCGCCGCAGCAGACGCTGGGCCATGACGCCCAACAAGCTCTGTGCCAGGAGGAACGACGGGACGCCCAAATCCCTCATGCGCGCCACGGCGCCCAGCGCGTCGTTGGTGTGCAACGTGGAAAGGACGAGGTGTCCGGTGAGCGCGGACTGGATGGCGTTCTCCGCCGTCTCCTGGTCACGAATCTCACCCACCATGATGACGTCCGGGTCCTGACGCAGGATGTGGCGCAGCGCGCTCGCGAAATCGAGCCCCAGCTTGGGCTGCACCTGCACCTGATTGAAGGCGTCCCACACCATCTCGATGGGGTCTTCAATCGTGGTGACGTTGACGTCCGGGCCCGCGAGCGCCTTGAGCGCCGAGTAGAGCGTCGTCGTCTTGCCACTGCCCGTCGGCCCCGTGACGAGGATGAGGCCGTGGGGCTGGTCAATCCACGACTCGAAGGAGCTCTTCTCGTCCGGCTCGAACCCGAGCTGGGCGATGTCCTGCACCAGCGTCTCCGGGTCGAAGATGCGGATGACCACCTTCTCGCCAAAGGCCGTGGGCAGCGTGCTGACACGCAACTCCACCTCACGCCCGTCCCGCTCCGTCTTGATACGCCCGTCCTGGGGCTTGCGCTTCTCGGAGATGTCGATGCGCGAGAGCATCTTCACGCGCGACACAATCGGCGGATGCACCTGCGCCGGCAACGAGTACACCGGGTGCAACACACCGTCGATGCGCAACCGAACCACACTGGTGGCCCGCTTGGGCTCGATGTGGATATCCGAAGCGCGGTTGTCGAAGGCATAGCGCAGCAGATAGTCCACCGCCTGCACCACGGGCCGGTCCGACGCCTCCAACTCCTGCGTGCCGCTGAGCGACACGAGCTGCTCGAAGTTGGAGAGCTGCCCCCCTCCCGCCGCCACGCTGAAGTCATCCGCCGCGCGGGCCAGCGTCTTCTTGAAGCCGTAGATGTCGGAGATGGACTTGAGGATGTCCGCCTTCGAGCTCAGCACCGGCTCCACCGGGAGACTGGTGAGGCGATGGAAGCTCTCGAACAGCTCCCGGTCGAACGGGTTGGCCACCGCCACCAACAACCGCCCCTGCGCCGTACGCTCCAGCGGAAGCAACACGTGCTTCTGCGCATACGGCCGGGACACCGTTCGCGTGGCCAGCGTCATGTCCAGCTTGAGCGGGTCGATCTTCCGGTAGGCGATGCCCGCGGCGCGCGCGGCGGCCTCCGTGACGCGGTCCTCGTCCAGCACGCCCCGGCCACTGGCCAGGGGCACCTGGAAGGCCGCCACCACCTCCACCGGCGACACGTCGTAGCGCGCGGCCTCCTTGCCACTCGCGGCCGTCTGCGCCTTGAGGACTCGCGCTCGCGCGGCCCCCTCCTTCGCAAGGATTTCCTGGGCCTGCTGGGCCGTCAGCAGCCCCTGCCCCACCAACGCCTCCAGCACGAAGAGCGTGGTGAAGTCATCCCGGCTCCGTGCGGGAGGGTTGCCAGAGCCGCTCACTGCTTGTGCCAAGTCCGTCTCCTTCCCGCCACCAGCAGCAGCAGGACCAATCCACCCAGGAACGCCGCGGCCGAGACAGGAGCACCTGTACAACCACAGCCATCCGGACCATGGACGCTGCCCTGGGGAGGCCCCGCGTCCACGGGCGGTGGCGGCTGGGTGCCACCATCGTTGCACAGCGTGCACGGGCCGGCGTCGGGCCGCGCCAGCGGATCGTAACAGGTGCCCCCAGATGCACAGAGCATGTTGGGCGCGCAGTCCTGGTTGGAAAGACAGACAGGCAGGCAGGCGGAGCTCCCCTGCTCCACCGCGCCACACCGCAGCGTCGAGGGACACGAGCTGGTGGAGCACGCTCGGACGCAGGCTCGCTCACCGTCCTTGTTCACCACCTGGCACGACGTCCCACCCGGGCAGGCGCACGCCGAGACGGAGCACTGCTGCGCGCACACGCCCTGCGTGCCCCCTTCCGCGAAGAGGCAGTATTGGTTGGTGCCGCACTCGGCGTTCGCCGCGCACGCATCGCCCACCTGCTTGCCCGCCGTCTGCTTTGGAACACAGACACGGTCACACGTCCGGCAGACGGAGTTGCTGTCACAGTCCAGGTCGCCATAGCAGCCGGGGACACAGAGGTCGCCCTCGGGCCGGGTCTCACAGGTATAGCCAGGGCGGCAGTCACTGCCACCGGGCGTACAGTCCTTGAGACAGATGGAGCCCTGCCCAGCCACGTTGGAGCACTCCGAGCCCGCGGGGCACGAACCGGAGCCGCTGCACGTCTCCGTGCAGTATCCATTGTCCCACCGGTCGAACTCGCCGTTGCCAGACGGAGGGGCCACCGGAGCGATGCAGTCACCATTCGTGTTGCCGCAGCTTCTCGGGCCAGGCGTGCACTCGCGCCCCACGGGGGTGACTCCGTCAGGCAGGGCCGGCAGACAGGCCCGGGTGTATCCGGAGACCGCCGTGGACTCGCGACAGACATAGGGGGCCGGACACTCGCCGGAGGTACTGCCGAAGCAGCCCTTCGCACAGACCTTGAGGTCCGCGCCAGAAACGGTGGACGGAGCGGTGACACACGTCAGGCCGGTGGTGCACGCGGTGGTGTCACAGGGCGAACCGACGGCGCCCGTCTTTGGATAGAAGCGGCACAGCGCCGTCCTGTCGTAGTCCGCGAGCTGGCGTCGGCTCTCTCCCCTCGGGATGTCGAAGAACATCACCGCGCCAATGGCCTCGAAGGAGTCGCCCAGGCCCAGGCAGTGGCCAATCTCGTGCGTCAGCACACTCTGGATGTCGTATTGGCCCGCGGGCGTGGGCGTCAGCGTGGACCAGGTGAAGTCCACGGCGTTGAGGAAGATGTCGCACTGGTACACGTAGCCGCTGAAGGTCAGCGGACGCGCGGCGGAGGGCCTGTCCCCGCCATTGAGCGTGTCCGTGTAGCGCGGGTCGCTCGCGCTCGTCACCCAGACGGGCACCACGTTGAAGCGGTCGGTGGGGTCATTGACGTTCGCCATGGGCGAGCCCGTCGTGGCCACGCCACCGTCCTGGGGGAAGGAGAAGGTTGGCCACGAGCAGCTCACCTGCCACGTCTGGGCCGCCGCGCGGCTGGCGGCCACCACCAGGTTGAGGTCATTGCCCGCGGGCTGGGCCTGGCGGCCGTCCACGTAGAAGACGAAGGGGTCCGCGGGGGTGCTGAGCACCCGGTGGCCCAGGTCCTTGTATTCCAACACCTGTTGCGCCGCCGCGGTGACGGACAACAACAACCCGAGTACGACGGCGCTCCGCTGCGAACCCCGAATCATCGAAGACCCCTCCACGTCGACCATCCCCGGGTACGCATTCGCCCGGACGTCGACGGGAAGGACAGTCTACCCGCGAACGGCGCGGAGGCTCACACCCGTGACTCAAGCGGGGCCGCCTCCCGCGACCGGCAAGGCCGAATCCCCTGGGATACCCGCACACAGCGCGGACCGTGGCATCCACCCACGACTCGGACCGAGAACGCTCCGCGACAGCCGAGGCCGAATCCCGTGAGCGACCCGAGCACCGCTCGGACCGTGGCATCCACCCACGACTCGGACCGAGAACGCTCCGCGACAGCCGAGGCCGAATCCCGTGAGCGACCCGAGCACCGCTCGGACCGTGGCATCCACCCTCGACTCGGACCGAGAACGCTCCGCGACAGCCGAGGCCGAATCCCGTGAGCGACCCGTGTACCGCTCGGACCGTGGCATCCACCCACGACTCGGGCCGAGGTCGCTCCGCGACAGCCGAGGCCAACTTCCGTGAGCTACCCGCGCACCGCGCGGACCGTGGCATCCACCAGCGCCTCGGGCGTGGGCTTCTCCGCGACGGCGGTGGCAGGCAGACCGAGTTGCTCCAGTGCGGACGCCGTGGTGGGGCCAATCGCCACCACTCGCGCGGGCCCCAGCCGCTCGCGACCCGCCGCGTCCAGGAAGGCCTCGACAGTGCGCGGCGAGGCGAACACCGCGACGTCCGGCGGTGACCCGGCGAGCAGCTCCAGCGCCTCTGGCGAAAGCTCCGCTGGAAGAGAGCGATAGGCCGTCACGCGGGTGACGAGCACGCCCGCGTCTCGCAATGCATCCTCGAGCTCGCGCCGTCCCTCTTCCGCCGCGGGCAACAACACCTCGTCACCCGACTGGAGCGCGTCCTTGAGTACCTCGAAGAGCGCTTCCCCTGTCCCCTCATCCGGCTCCGCGGCGACGTCCAGGCCATAACCTCTCACGGCGCGCGCCGTGCGAGGCCCCACCGCCGCCAGCTTCACGCGGGTGAGCCGCTGCGCCGTGCCCGCCTCGCGCAGCGCATCCATCAGCGCGTCCACCGAGGAGGGACTCGCGAACACCACCCAGCGATAGCGCTGGATGTGCTCGGCGGCGGACGCCAGCGGCCGAGGGTCCTCCGGAGGACGCAACTCCAGCAGCGGGAGGCTGAGCACCTCCGCGCCCTCGTCCTCCAGGAGAAAACACAGCTCCTCGGCCCGCTCACGCGGGCGCGTCACCAAGACTCGGATGCCTTCCAGTCGCCGTTCCACGCGGGCGACAGTCTAGGGCCGTGCGTCCGGGCGGCGAGCGAAATCACGCAGGATGTCCGCCGCGCCCTGCGACAGCAGGTCCTCGGCCAGCGCCTCGCCCAGCTCCCGCGCCTGTGCCACGGGCCCACGGACCTCGCCCCGCACCACGCGTGCGCCATCCGGCCGGCCCACGAGTCCGCGCAGGTGCACCATGCCCTCTGACACCGTGGCGTGCCCCGCCAGCGGCACGGTGCACCCTCCCTCGAGCTTCGCCAGCAGCGCGCGCTCGGCCGTCACCGCCACGCGAGTCGTCGCGTCCTCCAGCGGGGCAAGCAGCCCACACACCCGCGCGTCGTCCCCCCTGCACTGGATGGCGAGCACGCCCTGCCCCACCGCGGGCAGGCTCACCTCGGTGGACAACACCTGGGTGATGACACCCTCCAGGCCCAGACGCTTGAGTCCCGCGTACGCCAGCACCGCGCCCGCGAGCCCCAGCTCCTTCGTCTTCTGCAAACGCGTCTGCACGTTGCCACGCAGGCTGACGATTTCGAGGTCCGGCCGACGCGAGCGCAGGATGCAGCTGCGACGCAGCGACGACGTGCCCACGCGCGCGCCCTGAGGCAGCGAGTCCAACGTCTGTCCCTCCAGGCCGCAGAAGGCATCGCGAGGGTCCTCGCGCGTCGGCACCGCCGCGAGCACCAGGCCCTCCGGCAGCTCGGACGTCATGTCCTTCAGGCTGTGCACCGCGAGGTCGGCGCGACCGTCGATGAGCGCCTGCTCGATTTCCTTCACGAACAGGCCTTTGCCGCCCACCGCGGACAGCGGCGCGGACAGGAAGCGGTCTCCCGCGGTGGTCATCTCCACGAAGGACACCTCCAGGCCGGGATGATGCGCGGCCAGGAGCGCTCCCACATGTCGCGCTTGCCAGAGCGCCAGCGGACTCTGTCGGGTGGCGATGCGCACGGACTTCATCGCTTCGCCCCCGTGGCGACCTGTTGTGGGACAGGGGCCAGGGAGGAAGAAGCCGCGTCCGCCGCCTCGAGCTCCGCCTCCAGCAGGCCGAACAGCTCCGCGGCGGCACCCGCCAACCGGTTGCCTTCGCCCTCCGGTCCCACGGCACGCAGTCGCGAGGTGGGCTCATGCAACAGCTTGTTCACGATGGCGCGCCCCATGGCCTCGATGCTCTTGCGCTGCTTGTCCGTCAGCCCGTCACCCAACGCCGTCAACGTGCGCTCCACTTCCGTGCGGGCAATCGCCTCCGCGCGCTGACGCAGCCTCGCGAGCACGGGCATGCCCTCGCGCAGCGCGCGCTCCTTGACGAAGCGAGCCACCTCCTGCGCCACCAGCACGCCCGCCTTGTGCGCCTCCTCGGCGCGCGCGGCCGCGTTGTCCGCGACGAACTTCTGGATGTCGTCCACGTCGTAGGCGTGCACCCAGTCCAGCGTGCCCACCCCCGGGTCGATGTCTCGAGGCACCGCCAGGTCCACCATGAACAGCGGCCGGCCCTTGCGCCCCTTGCCCACCGCGCTCACGTTCTCCCGCGTGAAGAGGGGCACGGGCGACGCGGTGCTGCACACCACCACGTCCGCGGCTCCCAGGAGCGTGAACAGCTCCTCGAAGGGACGCGCCACCCCACCCACCTCCGTCGCCAGCGCCTCCGCGCGAGCCAACGTCCGGTTGGTGATGAACAGCTTCGTCGCGCCCGCCTGCTGCAGATGGCGCGCCGCCAGCTCTCCCATCTCCCCCGCTCCCACGACCAGCACCGTCTTGCCCTTCAAGCCGTCGAACACCTTGCTGGCCAGTTGCACCGCCGCGGACGCCATGGACGTCGCCGCGCGGCCGATGGCCGTCTCCGTGCGCACGCGCTTGGCACACCCGAACGCCGCCGCGCACGCCCGCGTCAATTCACCCCGCACCGCCCCCGCGCC
>NZ_VIFM01000040.1 GCF_006636215.1 Myxococcus llanfairpwllgwyngyllgogerychwyrndrobwllllantysiliogogogochensis
TCCCACCACTCCTCCGACAACCCCACCCGCTACCCCGCCGGCCACACCTCCCTCGACACCGCCCTCTTCGGGGGGCGCCTCGGGCTCCGGCTCCGCGGGCTCCGGCTCCGCGGGCACCTCCACGGGGACGGGTTTGACCTCCACGGGCGTGCGGAGCTCCGTCCGGGGCTTCTTCTCCACCTGACGAGGCGTCGTCCTGCTCGGCGCGGGTGGGGGCGGTGGAGGCGGCGGAGGCGGCGCCTTGACGAGGTTGAGCACCACCTCGATGGGCTGCTCCGCCTCGAGGGCGATGGGCTTCACCAGCAACATCAGCACCGCCACGATGCCGACGTGCACGGCAATCGAGAAGGCGGCAAAGCCGAGGATGCGCGAGGGAGGGTCGGTCTGCTGCGCGAACATGCCGGGGCAGGGCATACCACAAGCTGGGGAAGAGTCCTCGGGATGTAATCGTGCTGCACCAGCAGAACGGGGGGTCTGTCACGAGGACGCCACTCAACTGATACCTGAGGACCTGAGACTCGTGCTAGAGGGCCGCCACCTCGTCCCATCCCCAGAGGTTTTTTCCGTGCAGACAAAAATGAAGTGCGTACTCGGGCTCGCGGCAGCCCTGAGTGCGATGGCGTGTGGTGAGTCGAACGAGGAGGTCGGTGACAAGTACCAAGGAGTCATCGACGCCACGAACCTCGACTCCAAGTTCAGGCCCACCAGCGGCATCTACCGGCCGGCGGCGGCCCGGGTGAGGGGCACCAACGTGCCCTTCTACAACCTGGGACAGGTCGCGACCGAGCGCAAGGATGACCGCGGCGTGCTCACCAACTCGGGCGTCCCCGTGGACGAGACCGGACGTCCGTTCCTGCCCGCGAGCAGGGTGGTCGCCACCTCGTACGACTTCGCGGACGGCTGCAAGACGGGCAAGGCGGACTTTGACTTCCGCCTCGACAGCTACCCGGAGACGGTGCAGTGGCCCCTCTTCGCGGCGCTACCGCTGACCGTCACCGGCAACACCACGCCCCCCGTGCTGCCCCTGATGAAGGTGGCGCGCTGGACGGGCACGGGCGCCGAGCAGTGCAACTCCATCAAGGACGTGGCCTCGCTCACCAAGGGTGCCTTCGGTGGCGCCGCCGAGGAAGAGACGACGCTCGCCCTGCGCGCCATCATCGACGTGTCCGCGCAGCTCAACCCCCTGCGCACGGGCTCCGAGTTCAAAGCCCAGGGCGGCTGGTACCGCGGCCTGCAGCTGGCCTACCTGGACGGCGGCCCCGTGCAGGTGGATGAGACCGGCAACGTGCGGGTGATGGACGGCGTCCTGGTGAGCCCGCCGACGGGCGCGCCCACCACGGAGACGCCCGTGTACCTGTTCTCGGCCCTCCCCGGCGAGGAAGGCTGGTCGCCGGTGGTGCGCCTGCGCACCTTCACCGCGACCGCGGCGAAGCCCGCCTCCAGCTACACCGGTCTGTGCGTCGACACCTGCGCGGAGACCGAGCTCAACCTCTCCACCGTCACCCGGTACGCCGGCGTGCTCTTCGTCGTGGGGAGCACCCTGTGAGCGCCACCCTTTCTTCCCAGAGCCCTTCCATGAAGACGCCTTTCTTCCGGGGCGGCGGCGCGCTCGCGCTGCTGCTCGCGCTCGTCGCGGCCCTCCCCGTGCCCGCCCTCGCCGCGGGCCAGAACTACGGCCGCATGGCCGGCTACGTCTATGACCCGACGGGCGCCCCGCTCGCCGAGGTGCCCCTCACCGTGACGGGCCCGGCGCTGCTGCAGCCCCAGTCGCGCACCAGCGGCGAGGACGGCCGCTTCGAGTTCGACACCCTGCCCCCGGGCGAGAACTACACCCTGGAGGTCAACGTCCCGGGCTTCGCCCCCATCAAGAAGACGGGCATCACCGTCCTGCTCGGCCAGGCCTCGCAGGTGGACGTGAAGCTGGAGGTGTTCACCGAGCAGACGGCGGTGGCCACCTACGAAATCGTCGAGAAGGTCAACCCCATCATCAACCCGGACTCCGCGCAGATGGGCGCGGTGATGAACGCGGAGAAGGCGGCCACCTCGCCCGTCTTCACGCAGGTGCAGGCCATGCCCCAGCTGGTGGCGGGCGTGGGCAACGGCAACGCGCCCAGCCTGCGCGCCGGCCTGTCGCGCTACGGCAAGTTCTTCATCGACGGCATGGACACGTCCGACGTGGTGGACGGCAGCATCAGCTCGCCGATGAGCTTCTACGCGGTGGAGAACTTCGAGGTCATGACCGGCGGTCTGGACGCCCAGTACAACTCGCTGGGCCTCATCCAGAACGTCGTCAGCAAGAGCGGCTCCAACAAGTTCACCTACGACGTGACGATGATTCTCTCGCCGGCGTGGGCCAACGCGAAGTACCGGGGCGCGGCCAACCAGAACCCCAACGTGGCCAACTACACGCAGAACGAGGTGCCGCTGTCCGAGACGGCCTTCTACAGCCCCCTGGTGGGCGTGGGCGGCCCCATCATCAAGGACAAGCTGTGGTTCTACGTCTCCGGCCAGTGGAACTTCTCCCAGCGCGACACGCCGCTGGGTGAGGAGAGCCGCACGACGGACACGCAGACGCGCCTGGCCCGCCTGAAGCTCACCTGGCAGCCCACGCCGAAGGACCGCCTGTCCCTGGCGTTCAACTACGACAACAACACCATCACCAACCAGGTGGCCTCGACGTTCGCCGCCCCGGAGGCGGAGACGCAGATCGACCGCGGCGGCTTCTTCGCCATCGTCAACTACGACCGCAGCATCTCCGACAACGTCCTCTTCCAGCTCCAGACGGGCACCACCTTCAAGGACATCTGGCAGGGCCCCATCGACGAGGACTCGCAGGAGATTTCCCACACCTACAACAGCGTCACGTACCGGAACGCCGGCGCGCTGCGCAACGAAGTGGGCAACCTGGTCACTGAGAAGCGCATGCGCTACCAGTTCGACCCGACGCTGCTCTTCAAGCTCAAGAACCACCAGATGAAGGCGGGTCTGCAGTTCAGCTACCTGAGCGGCGACAAGACCACGCAGGTGATTGGCAACCAGCGCTTCAATGACCGCAACGGCGAGTGCAACCCCGAGGACCCGTCGACCTTCCAGTTCTGCAACGAGCGCCTGGACTTCTACAACACCGACGGCGCGCAGGCCCCGCTGACCACCGAGGCGGGCACCCTCATCTCCAGCGCCTTCCTCCAGGACCGCTGGAACGTCAACCGCTACCTCACGCTGGTCGCGGGCCTCCGCGCGGACGTGGGCCGCCTGTATGGCGACGACAACCAGTTCATCACCAACCTGGTGGGCGTGGGCCCGCGTCTGTCGGCCACCTACGACTTGTTCGGCAACCGCAGCACGCTGGTCAAGGTGCACTACGGCCGCTCCAACGAAGTGGGCGACGTCTTCATCGCGCAGCACGCCAACCCGGAGCTGACCACGGTGCGGTCCACCTTCGCCGGTGGCGCCTTCGCGGACTGTGCGCCGGACACCGTCGGCAACCCCCAGTGCAGCGTGTCGGGTGGCGCTTCTGGCCGCTACTTCGACAAGACGAGCCACACGCCGCCGCACGTGGACGAGCTCGCGCTCGGCCTGCACCACGCCATCACCGAGGGCTCCGTCATCGGCATCGACCTCACCTACCGCAAGTACGCCAACATGTGGGTGGACGAGGAGATGAACCGCGTCTGGGATCCGTCCGGCACGCGCGTGGTGGACTACGTGGACGGCGTGAACCACACCATCGTGAAGATCCACAACCCGGATGACGCCTGGCGCGACTACAAGGGCATGGACCTGTGGGCGCAGGGCAAGACGGGCCCGTGGGATCTGCTCGCCAGCTACACCCTCGCCTACAGCAACGGCACGGTGGGCGACTACTTCGACGGCTACGGGGTGAACCCGCGCTTCAAGCGCTTCTTCGAGGGTCCGTCCCCCGAGGACATCCGCCACACCATCAAGGGCGCCATCGGGTACACCACGCGGTTCGGTCTCGATTTCGGCGTGCGGTTCAACTACCGCACCGGCGCGCCCATGTGGATGTTCACCGAGGGCACGGTCGACCGGCAGCGCGTGTCTCGTTCGGAGCGCGGCACCGGCCACTCCTACAACACCAACACCGGCCTGCCGGACTTCAATGACCCGGCGGCCATCTCCGAGCTGCGCCAGCCGAGCCAGTTCATGTTCGATGTCCAGGCCCGCTACGACCTGAACCGCATCGTGAAGACGCAGGAGACCAAGATGGAGCTCACGCTCATCATGTTCAACGTCCTGAACAACAGCGACGTCACCTTCGTGCAGGAGCAGTACCGCCCCACGAACAACCGCTTCGGCACGGCGACCAGCCGCCGCAGCCCGATGCAGGCCGAGCTGCTGCTGCGCGTGCGCAACTAGCCACACCCGCGCACTTGGGGCCCTCGCTTCCGGAAGTCCTGCTTCGGAAGCGAGGGCCCTTGAATCCGGCGGGGACACCGTTCTAGACGGGCGTGTGACTTCCGCCATCCGTCCCTTCCGCCTCGGGCTGCTGTCCGCCCTCCTCGCCGCCTGCGCCTCGTCCACTCCGCCCGTGCCGGAGGCCGCTCCGGTGGCGCCCGCGCCCCCGAGCGAGGTGAAAGCCGCGCCGGCCCCCCTGCGCATCACCGTGGTGGGGACCAACGACTTGCACGGCTGGGTGATGCCCTCCCGCGCCACGCTGCCCGACGGCACCGGGGTGGACCAGGGCGGCCTGGCGACGCTCGCGGGCTACGTGTCCATCCTTCGGGCGGAGAATCCGGACGGCGTGCTGCTGCTGGACGGAGGCGACCTCTTCCAGGGCACCCTCGCCTCCAACCTCACCGAGGGCGAGGTGGTCATCAGCGCGATGAACACGCTCGCGTATGACGCCTCGGCGCTCGGCAACCACGAGTTCGACTACGGGCCCGTGGGGCCCCGCTCGGTGGCGCTCGACGGGGATGACCCGTTCGGCGCGCTCAAGGCGCGAATCGCCCAGGCACGCTTCCCGGTGCTCGGGGTCAACGTCACCGACAGCCAGACGGGCGCGATTCCCACCTGGCTTGGCAACGAGGGCATGCGGCTGGTGGAGCGGCGCGGGGTGCGCATCGGCATCCTCGGCCTGGCCACGCCCCACACCCCGCAGGTGACCAACCCCGTGAATGTGGCGAGCCTGCGCTTCGCGCCCCTGGCTCAGTCGGCGCTCGCCGCGGCCCAGGCCCTGCGCGCGCGCGGGGCCGAAGTGGTGGTGGCGGTGGCGCACGCGGGGGCGGTGTGCAAGCGCCAGGACGACCCTCGCGACGCCTCCTCTTGCGACCGCGGGGACAGCGAGATTGTGGAGCTGCTGGAGACCCTGCCCGAGGGGACGTTGGACGCGGTGGTGGCCGGGCACACGCACCAGCCCGTGGGCCACTTCATTCGCGGCACGCCGGTCATCGAGACGTCGGGCCGGGGCCGCGCGTTCGGGCTCGTGGAGCTCTTCGTGGACCCGGTGACGCGCAAGGTGCTCCCCGAGCAGACCGTGCTTCAGGGCTCCATCCCCGTGTGCGCGCGCATGGACGCGACGCTGGGCACGTGTGACGAGCGGAAGCTGAAGGCGGCGAAGAGCCTGGAGCTGGTCCCCGCCACCTTCCGGGGGCGCCCGGTGGTGGCCGACGCGGCGATGGAGTCACAGCTCACCGCGGCGTTCGCTCGCGTGGAGCAGGAGCAGAAGCGCTCGCTGGGCGTGCGTGTTCCCACCGCGCTCACGCGCAACTATGACGCGGAGAGCACGCTCGGCAACGTGCTGGCGGACGCGCTGCGCGAGGTCTCCGCGACGGACGTGGCGGTGATCAACAGCGGCGGACTGCGCGCGGACCTGCCGGCCGGCGAGCTCACCTACGGCGCGTTCTACGAGGTGCTTCCCTTCGACAACACCCTCGCCGTCATCACCGTCTCGGCGGCGGAGCTGCGCAAGCTGCTGGAGGCCGGCTTTGGGCGCAAGGGCGTCCTCCAGGTGTCGGGACTGAAGGTGCGGGTGGAGCTGTGCAACGGGGCCTCGCGGCTCACCTCCGTCACCCTGCCGAATGGGAAGCCGCTCCCGGCCAACAAGCGATTCCGCGTGGCCATGCCGGACTTCCTGGCGCGCGGCGGTGGTGGGCTGGAGGACGTGCTCAAGACGCTGGCGCCCGGGAGCATCGACCTGGGTGAGCGTCAGGCGCTGACGCTGCGCGACGCGCTCGTGGAGCACTGGAAGACCCGGGGCAAGCCGCTGGCGGCTCCCGCGCTCGGACGCATCCAGCGCGACACCGCGACGGCCGGGTGCCCCGCCGAGGCCGCAGGGAAGCCCTGAGGGAGCAAGTCCCAGGGGCGCCCGCGCGCAAGGGTTTGCTTGCGCGCGGCGCGAAGGTCAGACGACTCCCTTGGAGACCACCGCGTTGAGCAGCACGGACACCTCTCGCATGAACCCGTAGTCGAGGGTGTCCGGCGTATCCGTCGAGCAGTGGTAGTGCGGGTTGCGAAAGTTCCCGGTATCGGTCCAGAGCACAGCGGGTTTCCCGGCGGTCCAGAACGGGAAATGGTCACTGCGCATCAGGTCGGGCAGCAGGACGTGGAGCGGTCCCCACGTCTTCGCCGTCATCAACCGCAGCCCTGGCGACTCGGTCGAGTTGACGGCACGGTCCATGATGGCGTTGGAGCGACCCTTCCCCACGAGCCCGAGGAAGTCGGGCGCCCTGAGGCTCTGGGGGACCCACGGAAACGGCAGCGCCTGGACAGGGCCTGAGCGTTTGCGAAAGCCGACCATCTCGAGCACGTGCGCCATACCTAGCTGGCAGGGAAGCGCCGGCAGTCCATGGGCGACGAAGTCACGGCTGCCCAACAGCCCATCCTCCTCCGCGTTGAACCCGATGAAGCCCACGTGCGGGCCCGCGTCGGATTGCGCGAGGACCCGCGCACACTCCAGCATCACCGCCAGGCCGCTCGCATTGTCATCGGCACCGGGGCAATCCGGAACGCTGTCGTAGTGGGCGGCCACGAACGTCACCGGCCTGCCCTTCGCGTGTCGAGGCAGCGCCACGACGTTCCGATATCGACCCTGGATTCGCACCGACAGGCCGTAGCGCTCGAAGGCCGCCCCGAGCTCGTCGCGCACCCAGGCATTGTTCCGGGCGTTCGCGAAGAGGTGCCGGGGAACCGCGAGATGTTCAACCCACTGGCGCAGGCGAACCTCATCCGACTGCGTGGCGCCGTGGGGCAACGGAGTGGCTTCCTCGACCGCTCGCTCTCGAATCCACATGATTGACTTACAACGTAAGCTTATGACGTAAGTCTGTCAAGGAAGCCATGAGACAGTCCAACAAACGCGAACCCCTTTCGAGAGAGCGCATCCTGCGGGCGGCACTGGGCGTCGTTGATAGCGAAGGGCTCGAGGCGATCTCCATGCGGCGTGTCGGGCAGGAGCTGGGCGTGGAGGCGATGTCCCTCTACAACCACGTCGCCAACAAGGCGGCCATCCTCGATGGCCTGTTCGAAATCGTCCTCGCCGAGATGCCCGCGGCGACGAAGGCGGCGACCTGGCAAGTCGCCCTTCGAGACAACGCGCGGGCCTTGAGGCTCGTGCTCCGCGCCCATCCGCACACGCTGCCGCTCTTCGCGACGCGCCCCGCCGTCACGCCTGCGTCCATCATCCACGTCGAAGCGGCGCTCGAGTTGCTCCGGAAGGCGGGCTTCAGTGCCGATGAGGCCCTCTGCACCTTGCAGGTGATGGTGGCCTTCGTCGTCGGCCACACTGTCGCGGGCTACTCGCCGACCCGGCCCGAGGAGGAGTCCCGGCCCGCCTACGAGCAGCTCAGCAAGCAGGACTTCCCGCGCGTCCATGAGCTGGTGGCCGTCCTCGCCCGACACGACATCGAGAAGGAATTCGAGTTCGGGCTCGAAGCCATGCTCGCCGGGCTCGAGGCGCGCCTCACGCGGCGCAAGGCTTCCCGGAAGGAGTGAGTCGGAGCCTGTCCGAATCAGGGCGGGGTTCGCCCTATATGCTCTCTACCGTGCGCGTTCAGTGGCCCCGAGGTGGGGCCTCGACATCCTGAACGGAGCGGCGCGCGTGCGGACACAGGGACAGAACGACGGGGCGGGAGACTTCGACTTCCTCATGGGAACCTGGCGGGTGCACAACCGTCGGATCAAGGAGCGGTTGAAGGGATGCACCGAGTGGGTCCCGTTCGAGGCCACCGCCGAGGAGCATCCCCTTCCGGGCGGGCTCGGCAATCAGGAGACCTATCGCAGCGACTTCTGGCCCGGCTTCGTGGGCCTGGCGCTCCGGGTCTACAACCCCGCGACGAAACAGTGGTCCATCACCTGGGTGGACAACCGGAACCACACCATCGACCCACCCGTGCTGGGCTCCTTCTCGGGTGACGTGGGCGTGTTCGAGACGAACGACACGTTCGAGGGCCGCGCCATCCGCGTGCGCTTCACGTGGACCCGACTGGGCCAGGACACCGCTCGCTGGGAGCAGGCCTTCTCTCCCGACGAGGGCCAGAGCTGGGAGACCAACTGGGTGATGGAGTTCACCCGCGTGAAGGCGTGAACGCCCCCAGGCCTCGGGAGGCGAGCTGTCGAGCTAGGCTCTCTTCACGCGGGATGAACCGCGCCTCCTCGCGAGAACCGACATGGCGTTGGGCGACCTGAATCCGGCGTACCTGCCCGTGGGGGCACGCGTGGGCCCCTGGCTCGTGCTGGAGCAGCTTGGACGCGGCGCTCACGGCACCGTCTATCGCGCGGTGTCCATGGGCTCCGGAGAGCCCTGCCCCTGTGCCCTCAAGCTCTCCGCGACACCACAGGACCCTCGCTTCCAGCGTGAGGTTGAACTCCTCGGCCTTCTTCATCACCCCAGCGTCCCGCGACTGCTGGGTCATGGAACCTGGGTGTCACCCGAGGGGCGGCCCCATCCGTACCTCGCCATGGAGTTGGTGGACGGCCCATCGCTCTATTCCTGGGCACGGCTCGTGCCGTCGACACCCCGCCGCGTGCTCCGAGTCCTCGCGGCACTCGCTCGCGCACTCGAGGCCGTCCATGCCGTGGGTGGCGTGCACCGAGATGTGAAGGGAACCAATGTCCTGGTGCGCTCCGCTGATGAGCATGTCTTCCTCACCGACTTCGGCTCCAGCACACACCGGGGCGCTTCCCGCCTGACGTGGCGTGAGCCTCCCCCCGGAACCTCTGCCTACCGCTCCCCGGAGGCCTGGCGCTTCGTGACCGAGACCTCCCCTTCCAGGGACGACCCCTACACAGCGGGCCCGGCGGATGACGTCTTTGCCCTGGGGGTGAGCGCCTATCGGCTGGTCACCGAGCAGTACCCGGCCTCGTGTGACCCGCGCGATGCGGCCTCCCGCTGCTGGTACGACACGTCCGACAAGGCGACGGGCGCCCGCCCTCCTCATGCCCTCAACCCGCGATGCCCCGATGAGCTCAGTCGCCTCATCACCCGGATGCTCTCCCTCCAGCCCGCCGCGCGTGGCAGTGCCCGCGAACTGGGTGAAGCCCTGGAACAGGCAGCCAGGGAGCTGGGGCCCAAGGCGGACGCGCAACTCCACCTCTGGAAACTGCCGCCCGTCAGACGTCGTGTCGTCCCGCTGACCTGGCGCCCCTGGCTCGCGGCCGTGGGCCTGTGCTGCGCACTTGGCTCGGGTGCCATCTGGCGCTGGCGTACCGTGTCCGACAGCAAGTCCTTGGAGGCATGGACGGAAGCGAATCAGCACATGGGCGATGCAGACACGGTGGCGGTCGGCGACTCCGCGATGACCTCTCCCGTGTCCGCCTTGGACCTGCCGTCCATCTGGATGACGCTCGCCACGGACATGCCCACGACACCATTTCCGGGGCAACTTCGTCCGGACTCCAGCGGCCGATGTCCCCGCCGCTCCCAGGTCGCCCTGCGGGGTGGGTGCTGGCTCAAGCTCGATGTCCCGCTGAAGGACTGTGACGACGACAGCTACGTCTACAAGGGCGCCTGCTACTCGCCCGTCTTCCCGCCGCCGCGACCCGCGACCTCGAACCCCGCGACCCGCGACGGAGGCTTCTAGGCTTCCGCTCCGACGGGGATGACGACGCGCCTTGCGCTCAGCCCGCTTCGACGCGGTCACAGTAGGCGTCGAACACCTTCTTCCAGGCCGGGCGCGCGATGCAGCGCCTCTGAAAGGCGAGCACGTTGGGATGGTCCTTGACGACACTCTCGTCGATGCCGGCGCCCAGCACATGCGTCATCAAGAGGTCCGCGACGGTGAACTCGTCGGTCGCGATGAACTCCCTGCCCTCGAGCCAGCCGTCGAGCTGCTTCAGGCGCATGGCCCCCCACCGGTGAAGCGCATCGCTTCCCTGGGTACCCTTGCCGCCGTTCAGGTCGACGAACCACGCGGTCAGGAGCGGGACCTCGATCGTGTTCAGCGCCGCGACGCACCAGCGCAGCACCTGCGCTTCGCCGGCGAGGTCGCGCGGCATCAGCTTGCCGCTCTTGCGCGCGAGGTAGAGCAGGATCGCGCCCGACTCGGTGACGACCACGCCGTCGTCGTCGATGACCGGAATCTGTCCGAACGGATTGAGCGCGCGATACGCGGGCGCATCAAGGTCGTGCCGCGGATGATCCATCCCCACGATTTCGTATGGCAGCCCCATCTCCTCCAGCGCCCACAGCACGCGCAGGTCTCGGGTCTTGCCACGGGCCATCTTGTTCACTCGGGAGAAGCCGTAGACCTTGAGCATGCGCGAATCCTACTTCGCGCGGATGGAGCGTCCAGGTCTCGTTGGGCTGCAGCGCACCGCCGATTCTGGTCCTCTCTGGATGACCCGCGTCAGGGTGAAGAGGCATTCGCCTCGCGATCCATCCAGACATCAACAGTCAGTCAGGCTTTCACGACATTGCCGGCCTTGAACAGGGAAATGCTTGGTGGGCCGTCGCGCTGTGTCGCCTGGCCTGTCAGGCGGACGGCGCATCCCCGCTGTCCGCGAAACGAGCCCCCATGTTCAAGAAAGCGGCAGTCCTCGTGGTGAGCTGTGGCGCGTTGCTGGTCGGCTGCGGCCCGGACCCGCAGGCAGAGAACGAGGAGATCATCTCCAACCTGCTGGAGGCCGGCTTTCCGGCCGACGACATCCTGGTCGCCGACGACGCCGTGTATGTGGGCCGTGACGCGCATGTGACGCTCGAGGCGTCCCGGGAGATGCTTCAGGTCCCCCTGGAGAGCGAGGAGCAGTACCGCACGACCAACCTCGTCGGTTCGAGCGTGACCAGGATTTGCGTCAACTCCACCGCCACCTTCGACAGCTACCCGATGCTGAGCCAGGGGCTCGACCTGGCCATCGCCAACTACAATGAGCGGGGGCTGCGAATCACCTTCGCGCGCGGACCGGCCACCGGCTGTACCGCGAACATCACCGCGCAGACCACGTCCGGCACCGGAGGCTCCGCCGGCTTCCCCTCGGGCGGGCTGCCCTACGGCATCATCAACATCGGCACCGGTCTGAACGACTACAGCGCCGATGTGAACGAGCACGTCATCACCCACGAGCTGGGCCACGCGGTCGGCTTCCGCCACTCGGACTACTACAATCGCAGCATCAGCTGCGGCGCTGGCGGGGACGAGGGAGACGCGGGCGTGGGCGCCATCCACATCCCCGGGACTCCGACCACGGCCGTCGTCGGCGGCTCCGTCATGAACTCCTGCTTCCGCTCCACCGAGACTGGCGAGTGGACCAGCTCCGACAACACCGCGCTGGACGCCCTCTACGGAGGCACGGTCCCGAGCTGCTCCAGCTACAACTTCATGTCCTACCGTGGGCAGAACGGGACGCAGATTCGATGCAGCTGCCCTGCCGTGAGCGGGGGCGTCGTGTGGGGCACGGACCTCTATACCGATGACTCGAATGCCTGCGCCGCCGCGGTGCATGCGGGCGCGATTCCCGCCACCGGAGGAACAGTGGTCGTCGTCATCCAACCGGGACAGAGCAGCTACACGGGCACCACTCGCAACGGCATCACCACGCTCTCCTACGGCGCATGGGGAGGGAGCTTCTCATTCCAGCTTCCACCGGCGCAGAGCTGCTCCAGCTACAACTTCACGTCCTACCGTGGGCAGAACGGGACGCAGATCCGGTGCGGTTGCCCGGCCGTGAGTGGAGGAGTCCTGTGGGGCACGGACCTCTATACCGATGACTCGGATGCCTGCGCGGCCGGGGTGCATGCGGGAGTGATTCCCGCCACGGGAGGCACGGTGGTCGTCACCATCCAACCGGGACAAAGCAGTTACACCGGCACCACTCGCAACGGCATCACCACGCTCTCCTACGGCGCCTGGGGAGGGAGCTTCTCCCTGGGCAGATAGTCGCCACGTTGGCTGACGGCATGGAGGCGGGTCGGTAGGGGAAGCGCCACCGGCTCTTCATCGCGGACATGACCCTCCCGGGGGGTGCGGCAACTCCCGGGGGCGTGTAGACGACTCAAGGGTCTTCGGAACCGAGCGAGTCGACGATGCGCCGCACCTGCTTCGTGCGGCCCGTCTCCGTGCGCGTCGTCACGATCTCCAGGATGAGGGCATACCGCCGGGTCTTCCCGAGCGCCTCGAAGGCTCGCGCGGCCTGGGGGTTCGCGGACAACGCGGCCGTCAGGTCGCTGGGGACGGTGGCGTTCCGCTGCGACTCATAGGCGGCGGCCCAGCGCCCATCGGCCTTGGCGGCTTCGACTTCGGCGAGCCCCGCCGGTCGCATCCGGCCCTCGGCGAGCAACGCCTCCACCTTCCGCACATTCACGCGCGACCAACGGCTGCGCGGCCGGCGCGGCACGTACTTCTGGAGATAGAAGCGGTCATCGAGGGACTTCCTCAGGCCCGATATCCAGCCGAAGCAGAGCCCCACGTCGACCGCCTCGTCGTCCGTCAGCGAGGTGATGCCCGTCCCCTTCTTGGCCAGCTTCAACCAGACCCCCTCGGGCGCGCCGCCGTTCTCCTCCAGCCACGCCTCGAACTCCGCCACGCCGCGAAACGCCCTCACCGGGGCCTCGGCGACGGCACCTCGCTCAGCGCGCGGCATCACGGGCTCCGAGGACGTCCAGGTAGTGCCGATTGAACATGACACCCAGCACGTTGCCGAAGGGGTCGATGACCGACGCCGTGACGAAACCGGGGCCCCGCTCGGTGACGCCCTCGAGGAGCTCGGCCCCCTGCGCGAGCAGTCGTGAGAGCGCTCCGGCGACGTCATCGACGTGCCAGTAGACGACGGCCCCACCCCGGCTCGTGGCGATTCCAGGGGGCGCGAACCGTCGGTCGATGATGCCCAGCTCGTGCTGATAGTCACCGATGCGGTACTCGACGTAACCGGGGCCTCGCCCGGCGGCCTCGCTGCTGAAGTAGGGCTCCACGCCCAGCAACTCCGAGTACCAGCGGGTCGCCGCCCGGAGGTCGTCCGCCCAGAGGTTGATGGTGCTCATTCCGCGCATGAAGGTCATGGGTCTCTCGTGTCCGGGGCCGCGTTCGTTCGCGACACAGTGACCATCCCCCCTAAAGGTGACAGAATGAGTCACGTTTGAAACGCGAACCCGTCATCGACCGCCTGGACCGCGTCCTCGGCCTCCTCGCCTCACGCCCATCGTGGACCGCACCAGAACTGGCGGAGGAGTTGGGCGTCTGCGTGCGGACCATCCGCAGAGACCTGTCCCGGCTCGCGGCCCGCGGTGTCCCCATCGAGTCCGACGCGGGGCGAGGCGGTGGCGTGCGCGTGCCGCCACGAACGGGGCTTGGGCGCGTTCAGCTCGACACCCGGGAAGTCCTCGACCTCATGCTCGCCCTGGCGCTCGCGGAGCAACTGGGCTCCCCCCTGTTGCTCTCCACGCTCAAGGGCTTGCGGCAGAAGCTCTCCGCCTCGTTTCCACCGGAGGAGCGCACCCGGGTGAGCGGGCTGCGCCGGAGGATTCTGGTCGGCCCCAGCTCGCGGAACGTCGCCGCGACGTGGAAGGCCCCCAGCCTCGCGGTGCTCCGTCCCATCCATGAGTCGTTCTTCGAGCAACGCGCGCTGGAGCTGACCTACCGCTCGAACGACGCGAGCACGGTGCGCGTCGTGGAGCCGCACTACCTGCTGCTCAGTTGGCCCGCCTGGTTCCTCCTCGTCTGGGACCACCTGCGAGGCGCGGTGCGCATGCTCCGCGTCGACCGCATCGAGTCGGCGCGCGTCACCGAGTCGACGTTCCGCGTGAGGAGCTCGGAGTCGATGCTCGCCACGCTCGGCGATGTCTTCGCCGCGCTCTGAGCGACAGGGCCGCGAGGCAATCGCTTCACTCGCGTCAGCTCCGAGGCGCCCTGGCCTCGAATGGGCTGGGACGGATGCAACCAGGTCCCCGCTCAACCGGCGACTCGTGGTCGCCTTGACAACCCATGCCCTCACATCTAAATATCTTTTAGATTCGTCTTTCCAGGAGAACAGCCATGCCGCGGATCGCGACACCTGCCGTCACCCTGCTGTCCCTTGCCTGTGGTGTGTTCCTGAGCGCGTGCGCGACGCCCATCGGCTATGCGTCGGGGACTTCCGTCACGGAGCGAGACACCCTGCACCGCTCGACGCCGGCCCCCACCGTGGAGCCTGAGGCGCCGTTCATCGCGCACACGGTCGAGACCGACATCGCCGCGCCTCCAGAGGTGCTGTTGCCCTGGCTGGTGAATGTCCCGCTGGAGCGCATCCTGCTGGGAACCGAGAAGCTCGCCGGCATCGAGCGGACCGATGTCCTCTCCGCCGCCTGGGGCAGCCCTGGAGCGCGCCGGCGCGTGGTGCTGCGCGATGGGAACACCTCGCTCGAGGAGCTGCTCGTCGTCGAGGAAGGCCGTCGGTTCCAGTACGTCGTCTGGAATTTCACCAACGAGGCACGGCGCGCCGTCCAGTACGCGGTGGGCGAGTTCCGCTTCGCGCCGACCGCGACGGGGACGCACTTGACCTGGACCTATCGCTTCCGGGGCAATGGGTGGCCCACCGAGGGCATCCTCAAGGACTTCGTCGAGGAGGACTTCGCCGCATACATGAAGGTCGGCATCGGGCACATCCAGAAGGAGTCGACGCTCGACCTGACGGCACGCCGCGACTGACGACGCGTGTTGTCGCGGCCTATGCTCCCCACGAAGAAGATGGGAGTCACGTGGTGAGCACACCGAAGACGCGTCAGCCGGCAGCCAAGACGGCCAAGAAAGCCGCGAAGCCTCGCGGCTATCACCACCTGGATCTGCGCCGGGCGCTGTTGGACGCGGCCATCCAGTTCCTGAGGGAAGGCGACGTCACGGGGCTGACCATCCAGGTCCTCGCGCGGGCCGCGGGCGTGTCTCCCGGAGCGCCCTACCACCACTTCCCGGACAAGCAGTCGCTCCTGGCGGCGCTGGCCACCGAGGGCTACGACCTGCTCGCGGAGCGCGTCGCGCGGGCCGTGGCGAGTGAGCCCACCGTGGCGGGCAAGCTGACGGGTATCGCCACCGCGTATCTCTCGTTCGCGAAGGAGCACGCTTCGCACTACCGCATCATGTTCCTGCCCGAAATCGAGGACCGGGTGCGCTTCGCGTCCGTCCACGAGGCGTCCGACCGCTCCCTGCTGACCCTGTTCGAGGTGGTCGCCGAGGGCAACCCGGGGCTGCCGCCCGACGCCATCGTCGCCCGGGCCATCGCCGCGTTGTCCCTGTGCCATGGGTTCGCGTCGCTCCGGGCCGCGAGGGTGCTGGGAAACATCCCCGGCATTCCGAAGGTCGAGCTGCTCGAGAAGGTCGCCATCGCCGAGGTGGTGACCCTCGCGCTGGGAGCCGGACTGGGGCCCGGCTCGCGATGACCTGCTCAGAGCACGGCCATGGCCGCCCTGAACGTCAGTCCGACCAACGCCAGTGACGACAGCACGAAGAGCAAGAAGCGCAGCTCGATCTTGTTGATGAGCGCCTGCAACAGGCTGTGCACCACGCGCAGGCCCACGTAGCTCCAGGCCAGTATCAGGTTGAGGCCCGTTCCTTCGCCCAGCAGCGCCAGGGCCAGGGTGATGGCGTAGAAGATGGTGGGTTGCTCCATCAGGTGGTTGTAGTTGTCGGCCTTCCAGCGCACCTGGGCCGGCAGCTGGCTCATCTGCTCGCCGCGCGGTGCATACGGGTCGGGTTTCATGTTGGCCTTGAACATGGCCGGCAAGCGCGTGGCGTACATCCAGGCCCACATGACCATGGACCAGGACACGAGCGCGACGACGGGAGCGAGAATGGGACTGTGCATGGTTCCTTCCCTGCCCCATGCCGCGGCACGGCGCAACCCGTGGCGGAAGTGACGAAGACCTGGACCCGTTGACCCGTGGGCCAGATTCGACGCTGAGCCCGGGAGCACCGGGAGCGGAATAATCCCCGGGAATATCCGGCGCGGGCTCCGTTCCCATCGCTGACAGCCTTCACGACCCCGCCGAGGGCCCTCGCTCCCGTCAGAGCCTGGGCCCGCGCGGTTCCCATCGCAGTCCCTGACAGAGGGCGCCCTGGAAGCGCCCGGAGACCCGGGAGCCGCGCACACGCGGGTGCTCCACGGGAGGAGTGTGTTTCATGCGTCCGTCGAGCCCGTGGTGTCTCGCAGTCCTCTGTGCGCTGGTGGCCTGCGGCGAGGCCACCGAGGAGGAGTTGAACGGCGTGGAGGCGCTGTCGGAGGCCTCGCAGTCCCTCAATGGCGCGTGTGATGACACGCGGCTGGCCTGGGCCTCCGCCGGAGACCCGTCCAACATCTGCGCGGTGCCGTGGCAGTACGGGCTGGACTGCAACAAGTCCGGAACCAACGTCACCTGTGGCCCGTCCACCGGCTTCGAGACGATGACCTGCTACGACTACCCGACGTGCCGGCTGCCCCAGTTCGGCGTCCAGGGCCGCGCGACGACGAACTTCAGCCAGACAGTCACTTCCTGCACCGCGTACACGGAACAGGAGTGCAGACCCAAGCCGCACACGCCCGATGTGGAGCTCTGCACGGACGTCACCCGCTTCAACTGCGCCACCCAGTGCCTGGCCGCGGCGAACGCGAAGCGCAACAGCCTGCCGCTCGCGGACCGCAACCTCGTCGTCATCCAGTCAGTCCAGGGGGCCACCGAGCGGGAGGTCAACTCCGGCTCGTGCACCTTCACGCTGACCCTGTGGCCCACGTACATCGCCAAGGCGGACCCGGCCTGCGGTGCGTCCACGGGCAACCACTCGTGCCCGGACCCGTCCAAGCCCATCTACCCCACGTGCCGTCACAACAACTTCGGCAATGACGTGGCCACCGCCTGCAACGCGAACCCGCTGTTCCACCCCGCGGACACCTCGCTGAACTCCGTGAAGCTGGCCGCGGCCGCGAAGTGGGCGGCGATGACGCCGAAGAACTACGAGCCCTCGCCGCTCTATGTGCAGCAGCCGCTCTGCCGCACGTGTGACCACCTGACGCTCACCGCCGCCTCCACCGCCGTGCAGGTCACCGCCAAGTACGACTGTCTGGTGCAGCAGGGGCTCGCCTCGGGTCTCCCGGCCGGAGCCGGTGGCGCACAGCTCCGCACGGAGGTCGTCTCCCGGCTGAAGCTGCTCTTCGAGCTCCACGGACACCAACTGACGCCCGCGCAGGTGCAGTTCATCCGAGGCCTGTACCTGTCCGACCCGTCCGCCAACACGAACTGCAGCGCGGGCTTCATCCCGCCGTCCACGCCCGGTTGCGGCACCAGCCTGACGGCGCTCAACGCGTCGATGGACCTCTGCACCCGACTGTCCTCGTCCCACGTCCCCGGTATCTCCGCGCGCTCGCAAGCGGCCTATTGCGTGGGCCTGGCTTCGCAGGTCGCGGCGGTGCCCGCGGGCGTCTGCCAGGGTGACGTGTACCGCGAGAAGTACCACGCCATGTGGCTGAAGCTGTACGAGCGGACCCTCTCCGACATCCGCCGCGATGACGTCCCGAACGACACGCTCCAGCGCAAGGTCCCCAACGCGGACGACGTGCGCACCCACCTGAAGTCCATCAGCGACTGGTACGCGGTGCAGCAGGCGCAGATGTTCCCCGGCGCCCTCAACAGCCCGACGCTGATGAAGCAGCTCAGCGAGACGTTCGGCATGTTCTGGAAGGTCGCCTACGAGAACGCCCTCTTGAACGTGAACGGGCTGCCCCTGCACGCCCAGCCGCTCAATGCGGGGCTGCTCGTGGACCAGGCGGTGCTCAAGGCCACCCTGACGGGGACGCCAGCAATGAGCGGCCCTCCCCTGCTGATGCTTTTGGGTGATGGCTTCAGCGGCCTGTTCCAGCGCATGGAGGACTTCAGCTACCTGCATGACCTGGGCTGCCGCTTCAAGGGCTGCGCGGCGGGCACCGTGGACACCGAGACGGGGGAGCTGTGGGCCCTCTTCGGCGCCGTGCCGGAGGCCACCACGCTCCAGGCGGCGATTTCAGCGGCCAACAAGCTGAACACGGCCGGCGAAGACCACGCGGGCTGGGTCTCGGTGTTCGGCCTGCTGCACTCGAACCACGTCACCTTCACCCAGGCCGTCCTCTCCGCCACGGGCGAGACGACGTACAGCCCCGCCCTGCTCAAGAGCGGCGCCGCTGGCGCGCCTCCTCCGCTGGCCCGCTGGGCACAACTGGTGGAGAAGGCGGATGCGTATTCCAGCAGCTACGCCAAGTCCGGCTTCTTCGTCAGCACCACGCGCGACACGCTGAAGACGGGCACGGAGGAGTACAAGGCCAACTTCATCAACGACGTGGTGGCCACGCGCAAGAGCGCGCTCACGACGGCGCTGAACGAGTTCACCCAGCACCGCGCCGCGCTCATCAACGAGGTGCTCGGCGAGGTGGCCAACGCCGCCAACCAGAAGACGGTGCGGACCACGCTGGCGCGCAAGCTCAACGAGTTCTATTCGCTCAACGCGGACCTCGTCGGGCTCCAGGACAACCTGGAGATACAGCGGATGCAGTTCAGCGACTTCGCGGCGGCGTTCAACACCACGCTGGAGAACGAGTCGCCGAACCTGGGCACGGACATCCAGCGCGGCCCGGTGCAGGTGCTCAGCATCGGCGCGGATGAGGCCCGTTGGTCGCCGGGTGGGACGTTCAACATCCTCTCGCTCGCGGTGCGTCAGCCGGGGCCGGGCGGCGTCGGCGGTCCCCAGGCCTTCGGCATCCCCGCGCTGCGCGGCGAGCTGCTGAACTTCGAGGTGTCTGGAGAGTACACGCCGAGCTGCGCCATCTCCGGAGCGATGCTGCCCCATCCCTCGAGCGGCACGCCGTCCGCCATCAACCTGGGCAACGGCCAGGCCCTCACGGGACCCGGGGGCTACACCGTCACCTACTCCGGCAGTGGCTACGAAGCGGAGAGCGCGAACCTGTCCATGTTCTCGAAGAGCTCCGTGGAGACCCGGCTGTGCGCGGGCGTCAAGACGGAGGCCGGCGCGGAGTTCTTCGGCAACGGGACGACGGCGTACGTGTCGGCCGAGGCCTGCGTGAACAACTCGACGGGCATCGAAGGGACGTTCGACCAGCAGTCCGGCAGCGAGCAGCGCAGCACCGCCAGCTTCTCCATGGGCCTGCGCCTGCCGAACACGCCCTTCCCGAACGCGCCGGTGGGCAGCCTGCTGCTGGTGGCGATGACGCCGGGAGGCACCGGCCGCAACCACATCCGCGACGTGCAGGTGCTCCAGTCGCCCCACACGGGCGTCGTCGTGGAGGCGGACACCGACTACTTCCTGGTGGTGAACGACGTGGGCTCCTGCGCGGACGACCTGTCGCATCGGCTCACGGTGAAGAGCGTGCGCCTGATGCCCACCGGCGAAGCCGCCCGGGCGCTGGGCAAGGCCATGGCCACGGTGATGACCGAGCTGCGCGGGGCGACGCCCGCCTACGTGGAACAGGGGCGCGTGACGAGCAGCGAGCTGGAGGCCCTGCGCGTCACCGCCGAGTCCCGGTTGCTCCAGCAGTACAGCGTGGAGTGCCCGGGCTGCCAGATGAGCGGCATGCCAGACATCTTCAGCGCGCTCTTCGTCTCCTTCGCCACCCAGGAGCTCGCCCGGCTGGAGCGACTGGTGCAACTGCGCACCGTGGAGCGCGCCATCGAACTCCAACTGCTCGACATCCAGTCCCTGGCGGATGACCTGACGATGGGCGCCAACCAGGCACGGCTGCTGCGCCTCCTGCCGCTGTGGCGCCTGCGCAACCTGGATGGCGAGGAGCTGCGTGACAAGTCGCGCGCGCTGACGGGGCTCGTCACCGAGTACCTCTACCCGACGCTGGACCTGCGCCACCCCAGCTCGCTCGTGGGCTTGAAGACGAACGCGGACATCAACGCGCTGTTGCAGGCGAACTGGTCCGACGACTTCACGGTGCTCGCCGACAAGGCGCTCGCGGCCGTCACCGCTGTCGAGGGCGCCCTGGCCCAGGCACGCATCACCGACAAGCTGCCCAAGGACGTGGCGCTCGCCTTCGCCTTCCCCAACCCCGCGTTCAACATGCCCACCCAGTGGCACGCGGCGAACCCGGAGCGCTCGGAGACGCTGTGGAACACGCTCCTCTTGGGCACGGGCGAAGTGAGCATCACCCTCACGCCGGATGACCTGTACAGCGTGGGAGGCCAGGGTGGCGCGCTGCTCTGCCAGCACCACATGCCCATCATCAAGAACCTGGGCGTCCAGGTGGTCCGTCCCTTCAGCAGCACCAACGCGTCCGACTCCCAGGCGGGCCTGACGGTGCCCGTGCGGTGGGGCGACGTGCTGGCGTACCCCTCCACGGCGGGCATCAAGAACTACGTGATGCTCAACCAGGACTTCCTCGTGGGGGCTCCGCACCTGTTGTTCGGCAATGACATCGAGGTGCTGACCCTCTTCGCGCAGGACCTCCAGCAGCCGTTCGCGACCATCGCCGGCAATGGCCTGTCGCCCTTCGGCACCTTCAACATCCGACTGGGCAACGTGCCTCCCGCGCTGTTCGCCGAGGCCTCCGCGCTGGTCATCACGATGAAGGTGGACGTGCTGGAGCTCGCGACGCCGGTCTCTGGCGTCACCGTCTGCCAGTAGCCAGCGCCCATTCAACGGGGAGGGTGGAGCGACGTGGGGAACGCCCCGCGCTCCGCCCTCCCCAGCCATCTCGCAGCGCCTCTCTCTTTCGTACTTCACCCATCAGGTAGGAACATGAAACCGCTATCCCTCTTCCGAAGGATGCTGGGCGGCACCGCCCTGCTCGTCTCCCCTCTCGCGCTCGCGCAGCCCGCCGGCTTCACGGACGCCAAGATTCAACCGCCCCAGCTCGCCGCTCCGCAGCGGGGCTCCCTCATCGGCACCTATGCGCAGACGGCCTTCGGCGCGGCGGATGTGGCGCGCGGTGGCTTCGCGCTCGCCTCCCCCTTCGCCGTTCCGAAGGACCGGGGCGAGGTGCTCGGCTCGCCCTTCCCCACCTACTCCTCCGATGCTGGCCAGTCGGAGTGGGGACATGGCTGGCAGACGCGGCTGGAGATTCGCCGGTGGCGTGTTCGTGGCGACCTGGACTACGCGACGGACGAGCTCACCAGCCCCTGGGGACGGCTCGTCCTCGGCGCCGATGGTGCCTGGTATCCCGCCGACATGAACCCCGCCGTGCGCGTGGAGCAGTCCGCCACGGGCCTCACCGCCTATCACCCCGACGGCAGCGTCTGGAGCTTCGGTGATGGCGCGGGTGGAGTCGCGGGCTCGGCGCAGGTGAACACCGTGAAGGGTACCTACTCCTGGTCCCTGCGCGAGGTGGTGAGCGCAACGGGCCGCAAGACGCACTTCACCTACGAGGCCAATGCGACGGGCCGCCTCTTCCTGAAGACGGTGCGGTACGGCGGCACCGGCACGGACTTCCAGTACCAGGTGGACCTGGGCTACGCGACGCTCGCGAAGCCAGTGGACGACTTCCGCTCGAGCAAGAAGCTGCGGTTGGACCGCCGCGTGTCCACCCTGTCGGTGAAGGCGAAGAGCGCGAGCACGGGCCTCTTCGAAGCGCGGTGGCAGTACCAGCTCGCCTACACGGAGCCCGTGGACGGCGTGGCCTTCTACCTGTCCCAGGTGGACCAGACCTACGGCACCGCGCCCGACGTGACGGTGGCGCCCACGGCCCGCTACACCTACCACACGTCCGCGGACGCGCTCGCCACCGCCACCTTCAGCCGGGTGACGAAGCTGGACGCGACGCTCGCCACCGCGGGCCAGGACGCCATCCAGCCCTGGCGCGCCTCGCTGCTGGATGAGGACGAGGACGGACGGCTCGACTTCGAGCATGCCCAGGCCCAGATGCTCTACGTCCAGGAGGACTCCGGCTTCCGCGCCGAGGCCCTGCCTCCCGCCAACGCCGGCACGCAGTCCGTGTGCCGCCCCACGGCCCACGTGAGCAACGAGCCTCGTCTGCTGGCCCGCCTGCGGCCCAACCAGCTCAAGCCCGAAGTCGTGGCCATCACCAACACCAGCGGCTCCACCACGGACATCCGCGTGTGTGACCGCGCCGGCACGCTGCTGTCCCAGCAGTCCCTGACGGGCGCGTGGCAGTTGGGCCCGCACACCCGCTTCGTGGACCTGGACAGCGACCAGCAGCCGGACTTCATCCGCGTCGTCCCGGGCGGCTTCCAGGTGCGTCCCAATACGAGCAGCGCGGCGCCTGGTACGCAGTTCGGTGCCACCCTCAACGGCACGTTGACGCCGAGCGTGTCGGCGACGGCGACGTGGGTGCACGACATGAACGGCGACAGCATCCCGGACATCGTCGCGCGCCTCTCCAACGGGCTGCACGTGTGGCCGGGCACCGGCAGGTACGCGTTCGACTCGGCGTCCAGCAAGCTGTTCCCCGTGCTGACGAAGAACGGCACCAGCCTTGCGCAGCTCGCGACGTACTCGGCCATGTTCGTCGACGTGAATCGCGACGGCATGTCGGACGTGCTGCTGTCGAAGGCGGGCCTCGCCCTGCTCTTCGTCAACAACGGCAGCGAGTTCCGCGAGGTCACCGTCCCCTCGCTCACCTTCTTCAACGGGACGACGAGCGCTTTGACTCAGGGCGACTTCGCGGGCAGCGGCAACACCAGCCTCACCGTGACGAAGGGCTCGGATGCCTACAGCACGTCGCTGGATGGCCCGGAGACGGGCCTGCTCAAGTCGGCGGACGACGGCAAGGGCACCCTGCTGGGCTTCACGTACACGCGCCTGCCCGCCGCCCCCGGGGCCCGCTTCCGCCAGCCCGTGCTGGCGTCGCTGACGTCGGCATCCTCGGGCTACGACACCATCACCTACGCCTACCAGTACTTCGGCGCCAACTACCACTCGCAGGGTGGCTTCCTCGTCGGCTTCGACAGCGTCGTGCGCACCGCGCCGCAGGAGAGCCACGCGGTCAACTTCCTCAATGGAGATGACTTCGCCGGCCTGCTGCTCTCCGACACGCGTACGGACGCGCTCACGCCCCAGGTCCGCGAGGTCTCCTTCCGCGAGTACGAGGACGCCACGCACCAGGGCGTCACGTTCAAGCGCCTGAAGGAAGAGGGGCAGGGCTTCCGCGACGCGAGCCTGCCGGCGGTGACGCTCACCGAGTCCACGAAGACGGTCGCCTTCGACGGCCTGTGCCCGCAGCAGCAGGTGCGCGCCACCCCGTGGGGCACCCTCACCACCACGCTGGGACGCGCCAGCCTGCCGGCGCTCGTCAAGCACCTGCACTGCCTGCCCGCCACCTTGACGTATGCGGGCACGCATCCGCAGTCCTCGCTGAACTTCTCGTACCAGGGGGTCATCACCCGCAACACCGTGGGGCTCGTGCAGAGCGTCGTCGCCCAGGGGCCGCAGGGCGCCATGCCGCTCCAGACGGTGAGCTACTGGCCGGACTTCACCGTGAAGACGGTGAGCGAGCCGGGCCGGGGCAGCACGTCGTTCGAGTACACCCCGGGCCGCCTGCTGCTCTCCAAGGTGACCCAGCCGGACGGCGTGGCGCTGGAGGTCACCGAGCGTCACCCGCTGCATGACGGACTCCTGACGATGACCACCCGGCGCGGCGCGAGCACCCATGTGGAGCGCTTCCGCTACGACGGGATGGAGCGGCTGGCGAAGCGGTGGGACGCCCTGGGCGCCGCGAGCGAGGTGAATCCCAACGAGACGCTCAGCTACCGGTTCGCCACCGCCACCCGCCCTGCCGGAATCGCCGCGACGGCGCTGGTGGACGCTGGCGGCAATGCCCGGCGCTACACGGAGGAGTACTCCACCGCCGCCGGAGAAGACGTGGCCAGGACGCGCCTGGTCCCCGAGGGCTGGGTGGTGGACGGCCTGACGCTGCACAGCCGCCAGCAGCGGGAGAAGACGCGGTACGTGCGTCCCAACCTGCCGGCCAACGCCGACATGGCGGCCCTGGACTACGCCACGCTGCTGGGTGGCATCGAGCAGACGTCGAGCGTGCGCACCGCCGTCTTTGGCTACGACGTGGAGAAGGTGCTGCGCCACCACGTCGACGTCCAGCAGACCCTGGCCACGTCCTGGGCGCTGTCGGGGGGACGGCTCGTCGTGGAGACCCAGGAGAACAGCACGCAGACGCGTCGGCAGTTCCTGGACGCGGCGAAGCGGATGACGCGGTACGAGGATGAGCTCGGCTTCGCCTATTCGTACACCTACGACGCGCTGGGGCGCCTGAGGGGCGTGACGATGCCGGACAACCAGGGGCACCGGCTGTCCTACGACGCCTATGGTCGCGTCGACCGCGTGGAGCGCGATGGCGTGGCGAACGTGGACTTCGAGTACGCCCCCGGGACCTGGCTCGTGTCCGCGAAGCGCTTCCGCACGCCGAGCAACACGCTGGTGCGCAGCGAGGGCTACCAGTACGACGGCATTGGCCGCCGCACCGGCATCACCCACACGAGCACGGGCGGCGTGAAGTCGTACCAGCTCTACTACGACGGTGCCTCGCCGGCGGCTCCCGCCAACACGAGCGTGCCGGGCCTGCTCACCGCGACGTCGGGTGACGGGTACACGAAGCGGATGGAGTACCGGACGGACGGCACGTTGACGAAGTCGACGCTCAGCCTCACCGGCTGGCGCACGGTGGAGAGCGAGCTGACGTACGCGGAGAGCGGAGAGGTGCGGCAGGAAGTCACGCGCGTGAAGGACGCGGGTGGCGGTGTCCTGTCCACCACGTCGCTCGGCTACGTCTGGGATGCCTGGGGCCGGATGAGCGCCCTGACGCGCAACGGGCAGTCCTGGGCGAGCGTGCAGTACAACGCCCTGGGCAAGACGGCGATGGTGGACTTCGGTGGCGGCACGTCGGTGTCGCTGGGCTACGACGTCCTCACCCGGCAGCGCACCAGCCTCGCGCACACCACGCCGGCCTGGAGCTCCTCCATCGCCTGGAAGCTGAATGCTCGCGGGCTCACCGACAGCGAGGTGATGGGCTTCGGTGGCACGACACTCGCGCGGCAGTACGGCTATTCACCCCAGGGCTTCCTGGCCTCGGCCCAGGACGCGCAGCATGCGTATGACTACGGCTTCGACGCACTGGGCCTGTCCACGTTCATCTCCGATGCCTCGGGGACTCGCAACCTCGTCACGGGCGCGAACACGTGGGTGGTCGGTGGCGTGACGTACACGCGGGACGGTCTGGGCCGCACGGTGGCCCGGGACGACCTGAGCCTCACCTATGGGCCGGACGGTCAGGTGGCCTCCGCGCAGAAGGGCGCACAGAGCTGGAGCTTCGTGTACGACGAGGACGGAGAGCGCCTGTTGAAGCGTGATGCGTCCGGGGCACCGCTCGCGGCATATCTGGAGGGCGGCGCGTATCTGGATGGCGCGGGACTCACCCAGCCGGTGCGCGTGGATGCGCAGTTGGTGGGCGCGTTGGAGGATGGCGCCTTCCGCCTGCTGTCCACCGACCGCCGTGGCACGGTGATGGCGGATGCGGACGGGACGCAGCGGGTGGCCTCGCCGTTCGGTGACCGGGCGACACACCCCACGGGCTCGGCGGCGCTGGACTACGTGGAGAAGGCCTACGACGCGGACCTCGGCTTCGTGCGCATGGGGGTCCGCGACTACGACGCCCGCATCAATCGCTTCACCACTCCGGACCCGTTGTTCCTCGAGGACCTGGAGAAGTGCCGCGCCAGTCCCGTCGAGTGCAACCTCTACAGCTACGTGAGCAACCGTCCGCTGGACCTGGTGGACCCGACGGGGACCGAGGAGAAGAACGTTCCCACGGGGGACGCGGTCGGCAACGCGGTCAGCGTGGGTGCGCCCATCGCCATCGCCGCGGGCGTGCAGGTCGGCGGTCCCAAGGTCGTCTCGGGCGTGAAGGCCGGGTACGACATGGGCAAGCGGTTCTTGAACAACCCGGTGGTCTCCGGGGTCCGCAAGGCCAACGCCGCAATCAAGGTCGTGAAGTTCATCGGCGGTTGCATCAACGGCACCAATCCCCTCTTCAGCGAGCCGGTGGCGCAGTCGCGGGCCCGCTTCATCCGCGAGGCCCTCCAGGAGATGGCGCAGCAGCAGGCCGCCCTCCACCAGGAGCTGGGCAGCTACCTCGAAGAGGCGAGCCAGTCCCTGCCGGATGAGGAGCGCATGGACTACGTCCACCAGCGCATCAACGAGCTGGCGGCCGAGGACCGCGCCCTCCAGAAGAAAATCGACAAGGCGACGGAGAACCTGGAGAGCGCGGAGCAGGAGCTGAAGGAGTTCTACGAGGACCACAGGTAGCGATACCTGTCGTGAGTCCATCGCGGAGGAGGGCCGGGTCGTCCACCGGCCCTCTTTCGCGTTCCAGCGATTCCCGCGCAGCGGCTTTGGGCAGGGCTCTCACGGGCCTGACGCTGGTCGGCGTCCGCCCTCGGACTATGCTCGGCGGCCATGAGCCCTCCTCTCGAGCATGAAGCTGGAGTTCCGTCAGGCACGTCGGGCGGAGGCTATTCGCGGCGGGTGGGCCTGTTCTCGGGGGTGATGCTCGTCATCGGCGGCATCATCGGCTCGGGCATCTTCCTCAACCCCTCCATCGTCGCCCAGCGCGTGCACACCCCCGCTCTCACACTGGGGGCCTGGCTGCTCGGCGGTGGCGTGGCCCTCATCGGCGCCTTCATCTACGGCGAGCTGGGACAGCGAATCCCCAAGGCGGGCGGCAGCTACGTCTACCTGCGCGATGCCTTTGGCGAACTGCCCGCCTTCCTCAATGCCTGGGGAATGCTGCTGATGATCGCCACCGGAGCCATCGCCGCGGTGGCGGTGACCTTCGCCAACTACACGCTGGCGCTGACGGGCCTCGCGGACGGCTACCGGTTTCCGCTCGCCGTCGGCGCCATCGTGCTGCTCTCCGGCATCAACTACTTCGGCGTGCGTCCCGGGGCGCTCACGCAGAACGTCTTCACGGTGCTCAAGCTGGTGGCGCTCGCTGTGCTCGTGGGCGCGGGCCTGCTGCTCGCGGGGGCCTCTCCCTCGGTGGGGACCACGACGCCTCCCGCGCCTCCGGACTCCATCGTGCTGGCTCTCGGCGCCGCGCTGGTCCCCGTCCTCTTCAGCTACGGCGGCTGGCAGCAGACCAACTTCGTGGCCGAGGAGTTGGTGAATCCGGAGCGCAACCTGCCCCGCGCGCTCCTGTGGGGCGTCATCGGCGTGGTGACGGTGTACCTGCTCGCGAACCTCACCTACCTGCGCACGCTCGGCGCGGAGGGACTCGCCGCGAGCAACGCGCCCGCGGCGGATGCGCTCGGGCTCCTGTTGGGGCCCACGGGCCGCACCTTCATCACGGCGGGCGTGGCGCTCTCCACCTTCGGGTTCCTCAACCTCGTCATCCTCGTGTCGCCCCGCGTCTATCAGGCGATGGCGGCGGATGGGCTGTTCTTCCCGTGGATGGCGCGCCTGCATCCGCGCTACCACACGCCCTCGGCGGCCATCGTCTTCCAGGCGGTCTGGGCCATCCTCCTCACGAGCACGGGGACCTACGGCGAGTTGCTCGACTACGTCGTCTTCGCGGACTGGCTTGTCTTCGGCGCCACGGCCGCCACGCTCTTCGTCTACCGGGCCCGGGAGCGTCAGGGACAGGTGCCCCGCGTGACGTACCGGGTGCCCGGCCATCCCTTCACGCCCCTGCTCTTCATCGCGGCGGCGCTCTACGTCGTGGTGGGGTCCACGGCTTCCAATCCCCTCAACGCGCTCAAGGGCACGCTGCTGCTCGGCGCGGGCGTGCCTGTGTTCCTCTACTGGCGCAAGCGCAGGGAGGCGCGCGCCACGGCGCAGGTATCGGGAACAGACGTCGTGGAAGGCCCTTCGGTGCCGGAGCAGCCCGTGCGGAGCGCGGTGTCTGGCAAGCGCGGAGCGGACTGAAGCCCATCCCTGATGCTCCACGGCTCGGCGGGCCTCGGTGGACAGCGGCGCGCACTACGAGACCGACCGGGAAGGGCGAGGTGCGTACCTCTCCACGCGGATGCGCCGCCACCCCTGCGCGCAAGGCAGGGAATGGCGGCGCTCCCACCCTTCAGGTGCCTGCATCAGTACACGATGGCGATGTCTCGCAGCTCCGGACCGGAAGCCCCACCGATAGCCGCCTGTTCCGCTGTCGTGGCGGTGCGCGGAAAGTACGTCGCGGCGCCCGTCAGCAGATTCACCTGATACAGCACATAGGGACCACTGGCCGCCGTGCGACCCGCCGCCAGCGGCAGCCCGTTGTCGCCGCCAGCGATATCAAACCCCGTCGCGCCGACAAACGTCACGCCCAGCGCCCCCACGTTCACCAGCGTGCCATCGTTGGGGGGCACCTGCTGAGTCAGCCCGTTGCTGTTGCGCTCCAGGTCGAACAACGTCGTCGTCGTCGCACCCATGACGCTGTTCGTGTACGCCACACCGAAGACGACGGCACCCGGCGTCCGGTTGATGGCGCCGTCCGTGGTTGTCGCACCCGTGTCGACGTTGATGCGCAGGTTCTGCCCCGTGTCGCTCACCACGCGCAAACGGTCCGCCACGGGATTGAAGTCGATGACGAACTGAGCCCCCGACAGCGCGGTGAAGGGTTCCGTGGTGTCCGCCGGGTCCGCGTTCAAGGTGGCCTTCGCGGTGACCGCGCCTGTCTGCGTGTCCACCGTGTAGAGCTTCCCGGCGGACGACAGGGCATACATCGTCCGGTCCGCCGGGCGCAGGTCGATGCCGAGCAACGTCTCCCCTGCTGGCACCCCCGTCAGCGCCACCGTTGCCGTCAGCGTGTTGGGCGCTGAGACGGCGGCACGCACGAGCTGGTTGTCGGTGGTGAGACCGTAGACCGTGGCGCCCGACTCCTGCTTCAGGGCCAGCCCCTTGAGGGGCTCCGTCGAGCCGATGGCCGCGACTTCCGTGGCGGGGGCCGAAGTATTCTCCGGAGTGATGCGATACAGGCGCTGCGTGCCGCCCACCGTCAGCGCGGCATAACCGACGTTGGTCCGCGCATCGATGTCATAGCCATTCACCCCCGAGGCATCCACGCCCAATGCCACCGGGGCGGAGAGTGTGCCGTTGTTCGGCGGATCCTGGAGGTAGACGGTGTCGGTCGCCGCATCCAGCACGAAGAGGCGGGTGGTGGCGGTCTCCGCGAAGGAGTTGGTGTAGGCCGCACCGCTGACCTGCGCGCCGCCATTGCCGCCATTGATGGCGCCATCCGTGATGGTGTCGCCGGTGTCGACATTGATGCGCAGGTTCTGCCCGCTGTCACTCACCACGCGCAGGCGGTCCGCCACCGGATTGAAGTCCACGGCGAAGTCGGTGCCGACGAGGCCCGTGAACGGATTGTCGTCCCCTGTCATGGCGGACAGCGTGGCCTTCACGGTGGCGATGCCGGTGTCCGGGGCGAGGGTGACGATTCGCGCCCCGCTGGTGAGGCCATACAGTTGCGAGTCGGCGGGACGGTAGTCGATGCCCAAGAGAGACTCTCCCGCGTCCAGACCCGTCACGGCGATGGAGCCCACCAGGACATCGGGCGTCGCGCGATTGAAGGACACCAGAGTGTCCGATGCGGTCAGGGCGATGACCTCTCCCACCATGACCGGATCCGGCGCGCCATCCAGCCCCGTGCCGGGAGTCGGGTTCGGGTCGTCGTCGTCACCACAGGCCGTGAGGAAGAGCGCGGTAGCGAGCGCGGCGAGGAACTGGTGCGGCTTCCTGATAAGGGTCATGGGTTCCCCCGAAGGATGGACCGGATTGATTTCACGAGCCCTTACGATGGTCCTCTTGAGCTGGATTCCTCCCCGTGCCGCGGAGCACCTGGCTGTTCGTCATCCGACCCGCCGCGGAACAAGGCACCTTCCGAGGACGGACCGAAGCGCCGCCGAGGCTTCTTGTTTCTCTGAAATCAAACACCGCGAACCGCCAGGCGAGGCAGGGAGCCCTGAGTCGCCGGAAGCCTTGATGGGAGTCCATCACCCGCCAGCATGCGAGTGATGGACTCGACCGCTCAGGATGAACCGGCGCTACAGCGTCACGGCCCGAGCAGCCAGCATCGGCGGCGCGCAGATGGGGGCCACGAGCGCGGCGTCATCACGCGACGACTCCGACGACGACAGCTCGTCCTCCTCGGTCCCCAGGGCCGCGCCGCCACAGGTGCCGTACTCCCACTCGGTCACCCACTCCTCACAGGTGACGACCTGCATGCTCCAGGGAATGGCACAGACCAGCCAGCACGGCGTGCTCTCATTGCAACGGTCCTGGGAGCAGTCCGGAGGCAGGGCCGACGCGGACAGCGGGGCCAACACGAGCGCCGCGACTCCTGCGAACAGGGACTTCGATAGCAGTTTCATGATGTCTCCACGATGACGGGATGACCGGGCCACCCACGCGTGAGCCGGCCCCTCGACTGTCTCAGGAAAACCGCGAATCTTCAAAAGTCGCGACTGGCGTACTTTTCTACTCCAGAAACACTTCAGTCCTGACCGAACGGGCCGCTTATGACCCTCCTGGGTCAGGACGTGATGCGGGTTCTCCGCCTGTGCCTCCCTCCGAAAGGGCGCGCCGGATAAATCCCCGGGAATCACACGCGAAAACCCTTCGCCGTCTCCAGCCCGGAGACGACGCACTCCACCCACGGAGTAACCCCCTCGAGCCTCCTCGCGGCCCCACCGCGCGGCATCCTTCGAGGACCCCGCTCGTGGGCAGTCCTCATTCAAGAAGGGGTGACCACGACCTGCGTCCACCCCCGCCTTGAATCAAGCGAAGGGTTCACGACATGAGTCTGGGTGTTTCATTGAAATCCGCGGCATGGCGTGCAGTGCTCCTCGGGGGACTCCTCGCGCTCTCCACGGGTTGCCAGGGCGAAGGCATCGAGTCGGACGGGCACTCCGAATCCCTGCCCGGAGAGACAGAGGCCCTGCCCGTCCTCCAGCAACAGCTGGCCCCGCTGCGCGAGAAGTCCTGCCGGGAAATCAAGAACGCCAGACCTCAGGCCGGAGATGGTGAGTACACCCTTCACCTCATGGGGGACGCCGCCCGGCCCTGGAAGGCCTGGTGCCACGACATGGCCGGCACTCCCACCGAGTATCTCCCGCTCCCCGAGAATGGCCTCCACTCCAACTTCTCTCAATACACCGCGGGTGGCGCGGCCCCCGGCAGCAACGTCCGCACCGTCTTCTCCAAGCTGCGCATCAACCCCGTCACGCTCGAGGTCGATACGTCCGACCGGCGGTTCGCGACGTCCACCGGCGCGCTCTCACACAATGGCCAGGCCAACATCTCCACCATGCCCTACGCCACCGCCATGTCCTGCGACTGGGGCGGCTCCGGCAGGGCCAACGTCGACTTGCGCGGCACCCCGTTCAAGCTGCCCGCCGACTACTTCGTGACGAGTGGCTTCAGCCAACTGGGCGCCGCGTCCTACAGCTTCGTCGACCAGGTCGTCTCCATCACCGGCGGCGGCTACTGCGGCTGGACGGCTCCACTCGGCGCCGACCCCGCGCTCGGCGGCGCCCTCCCCCTCTTCTACGCCGCTCCACCTGTCGCCTGGACGCCTGTCGCACGCGTCTACCCCTCCGGTGGCGCCGAGCCCTCCGCCCAGGCGCTCCAGCCCGGCTGGTATGACCAGCACCAGCTCACCGTCGGCAACGACACCATCAGCTCCGTCCACGTCCCCAGGGGCTGGGCCGTCACCCTCTACGAGCACTCGCGCTTCTCCGGCAGCTCCATCACCTTCACCTCCGACACCCTCCTGACGGGCAATGGCTGGGACAAACGGGCCTCCAGCATCAAGGTGGAAGCCCCCGTGTCCGTCTATTCCCAGCACAACTTCGGAGGAGTTCGTCAATCCCTGCGCGCGGGCCGGTATGACATCAACCAGCTCACGCTGGGCAATGACACCCTCCGCTCCCTCAAGGTGCCCGACGGCTTCCAGGTCACCCTCTACGCGGACTCGGGTTTCTCCGGCCAGCGCATCGTCCTCACCCAGGACACGGACCTCACCGGCAGCCTCCTCAACGCCGTCACCTCCAGCCTCGTCGTCGAGTCCACCACCTCCCGCAACAACAACATCCTCCATGGCCAGTGGCACGCTTCCGGTGGACAGAACCGAACCAGTCCCGCCAACCGTCAGTTCCTCGTCGAGCACTCCGGCCCGCCCGACATCGTCACCTTCGACCTCGACGCCAACAACGCCGGCCCCTACCTCTACCTCCTCGACTCCAGCGGAAACGTGCTCGCCGAGGCGAACGACCTCCTTGGCGGCTCACGCGCGCGCATCGCCTATGACCTCCAGCCCGGCAGCTACAAGCTCGTCGCCGCGACGACCCAGGCCGGGCAGACGGCCGACTTCACCCTGCGCTCCGACAAGGCCCGGCTCCGCTATCCGCTGCGCCTCTCGGTCCAGGCGGAGACCCACTTCGATTGGGTCTACGACGACCACAACACCGGAGCGCACGACAACATCTCCGTCTGGCGGCCCAGGCTCGACCGGTTCCCCGGCCACTACTCCCTGGGCGACGTGGCCATGCCCTCCCATGGCTCACCGCCTCGGATGACCTTCGTGGTCTCCGGTGAGGGGGACGTGCTGGCGCCTCCCATCGACTATGACCTCGTCTGGGATGACAAACACACCCGCGGCTCTCACGATGCCAGCTTCTGGCACCCCAGGCCCGCTCCTGGCTATACCTGCCTCGGCTCGGTGGCCACCCTGGGCTATGACAAGCCGTCCACCCAGCTCATCCGGTGTGTCCGCAGTGAGTATGTCCTGCCCGCGAGCCCTGCCTGGCTGTGGGACGACAGGGGCTCGAGTGCCTATCGCGACGGCACTGTCTTCCAGGCCAATGCCACGGACCACCGGTCCCTGACCGCCTCATCCATGGTGGGCCAGGTCGGTTATGGCGCCGCCAATGCCAGTCTCTTCTGGGCTCTCAACAAGAGCGCCCTCGCCAACGCCGAACTCCAGGGGGCCCCGGTCGATGACCTCACCGTCCTCCAGTACGCGCCCCTCGTCTGGCTCCATCCAGACGAATACTACTGGCCGTCCTCCGCCGAGTTCTTCCTCGCGAACGTGACGCCTGTCGGGTACTTCATGGAGACCCGCGAGCCACTGGGCTGCGCCTCCTGTACGGACCCCGCGTTCCTGCACGGCCAGCGTCCGGACCCGACGACCCACGTGCCGATGTATGCGCAGATCATCCCTCGCACCCAGGCCGGAGCCCCAACCCAGACCACCGACGTCGTCTATTGGATGTTCTACCCCTACAACGGAGGCAAGCGCGTCTGCGTGGGCTTCTACAATGCCGTGCATTCCTGCCTCGGGAAGTTCTCGACCTTCGGCAACCACGTGGGCGACTGGGAGCACGTCACCGTGCGCTTCGTCGACGGGAGACCGACCCATGTCTTCATGGCCCAGCATGCCGAAGGGCAGCTCTTCGTCTATGGAGACAAAGCGCTGGGCCTCTTGAACTTCCATCCCGAGACCTATGTGGCCTTTGGCTCACACGGCGCCTATCCGGACACCGGCTCGCATGTGTACAAGACGCTCTTCAACGGCGAACTCCTGAGCGACGAAACAGGAAGAGGCACGCCGTGGATTGGGTGGGACCGCCCCGTCATCATCCCCTGGCAGCCGCTGGGCACCTACACGTCGACGAACGGTCCGGCGTGGATGGACTCCATCCTCCAGTGGGGCAATCCGCCAGATGGCTGCCTCAACATCGTCACGCAATACTCGAATGAGTGCATCCGCAACGGCGGCCCCAGCGGGCCCATGCTGAAGACCATCGCCAATCCAGAGGCGATGGTCATGGAGTGAGCGGGCCCACGCTCCGCCAGACTTGAAGGGACGCAGGCCCTGCCGGCATTCCGCCGCCGGCAGGGCCTGTGCGGTGGCACCCGCTCCACCCGGGGCACCACCCTCACGGAGTCCTGCTGTCTCAGCCTCCGCTCAGGAAATCGGCGGCGGCCTCGATGACATCATCCTCCGTCTTGAACCCTCGGAACGGCAGCTGCACCTCCTTGAAGATCAACTCATCGGCGAGGCCCAGCTTTCGCGCGGCTTGCAACCTGTTGTTTCCGAGCACGACGTAGTTCTCGTTCGCGATTTTGACGAAGTTGATGAGCTTGTCCTTGATGCCGTCCTTCTGGATGTCTTTGACCAGCTTCACGAACTGGTTTCCGGACATCCGGTCGGTGAGGTGCAGGCCTGCCTTGCGCAGCTCGCCGTAGGTGAAGGACACGGCTTCCTTCACGGCCAGCCCGCTCACCGAGTTGTTGTGGACCCACGAGGAGAACTCCCCGACGAAGTACGTGTGGGCGAACTCCACCTCGAAGTTGAAGACCACCTGCTGCTCGGCGGACGTCGCGACGGAGAGGACGCGCAGGAGCTGTCCCGTGGCGCTTTCGACCTCATCCCCGGCGCGGAGGTCCTGAGCCTCTGTCCAGCCCTGGCCGGCGACGCCGAACGGATGCTCCGCCGTCACTCCGAGCTCTTCACGAGTGCCATCAGGCGCTTCGAGGACGACGCGGAGCACCACCCTCTCCGGCTTGATGAAGGTCCTCGTCACCCGGTGCCAGCCCGGCTCCTTCGTCTTCTCGTTCCAGGCCCACACCCAGTCTCCCGCCAGGACTTCCTCGATGGGCCTCAGTCCCTCCGCGGTGAGCACGGGAGTTCCCGCGACGAAGCAGCCGCCGAGCGGGAATCTGGGGGCGAGGGCGAGCCCCGCCCTGTTGATCAAACTGCGGGTCGCCGAGGTGACGATGGGTGCCGCGGTCTTGAACGCGAACCCCACCACCTTCGCGGAGGCAAGTGAGATGACCACCTGTGTCACATCACTGGCCAGCTCATCGTTGTCACCTCGCATCAACGACAGCATCAGGTTGAGCGACGTGGTGCCGAGCCCCACGAAGGGGACGTAGGACCATTTGGTCTCCCGCAGCCATCCCTGGAGCGAATCCATCTGCTGGTCGTTCATCGCGAACAGGCCGCGACCATCTCCCACGCAGTACTTGCACGAGGACTCGACGTAGCCCGTCTCCATGCTGCCGTTCTGGTCGGCCCCACCCGCGACGGCCGAAGGAGTGCTGTCACCCTGTCCGACTCCGTCACCAGTCCCCGTTCCCACGCTGGGAGCGCCGCAGTCACCGGGGTTCGCCGAGCCGCAGATCTCCATCAGTTCGCCGTCCGCCGTGTGCCAGGTGCCCACGACACTCGAGGACTCGGTGGGCGTGAACCCGCTGAGGTCGACGTAGCGCAGGGGGTTGTTGAAGCCGTAGCTGTAGCGGTTGAACGCCTGGCTGGAATAGGGCGCCTTGACCACCGGGTCGGGCGTCAGGAAGCGCCCCACCCTCGGGTCGTAGAGCCGCCCCTTCATGTTGACCAGCCCCGCCTCGTCGTCCCACTCGTGGCTGGTGAAGCCCAGACGCACGTCGCTGGCGGTGGAGGCCGGCGCCAGCGTCGGGTCGTCCGCCCGGCCCTGCGCCCCGAAGGGTTGGTACTTGCGCTGCTCCAGCACGTTGCCTGCGTCGTTCGTCACCGTCTCCACCGAGCCCAGGTGGTCGTGCAGCAGGTACGTGGTGACAGGCGTGGCGCCGCCGCTCGCGGCCAGCGTCACCTGCGCCACCGCCTTCCCACTGGCCATCACCTGGAAGACGTGCGACTCGACGCCCGCCTTCTTGCGCTTCTCGTAGAGGCCTCCCGCCACATAGAGGGTGGAGTCCCCGTTGCTGTGCTGCTTGAGCGTGCGGCGCTGGAGCGCGTCGTAGGTGAACGTCAGCGTCCCCTGCTGCGTCACCAGCGTCGAGGGCAGGTTGAAGGCGGTATAGGTGATGTTGCGGAAGCGCCCCGTCGCGGGCTCGTTCGCCTGGGTCTGGTTCCCCCCGGTGTCGTAGCTGAACGTCTCAGCCAGTGTGCCGAAGGCAGGGTCCGTGCTCACGCCGGTGATGGCGTGCCGTGACGCGGTGAGGGCCCCGTACTGGAAGTAGAGCTGCTCGGTCTGTGTGCCATTGCGGACCACCCGCCTGGCGTTGAGGTTGCCCAGGTCGTCGTAGCCGTAGTTGGTGACGGTGTTGTCGCAGCCCGCCTGCACCGTCCAACGCGTCAGGCGGTCCACGCCGTCGTACTGGAACGACTCCGTCACCTGGTTCAGGTTGTCGTGACGGCTGCGCAGGCTGTCATCCGCGTTGTAGCTGTACGCCAGCGACTGGACGAGCTGTCCGGCCGCCTTTCGGGATTCGATGAAGCGCAGGCGCCCCTGGCCGTCGTAGCGGTTCCAGCTGGTGAGGACATTGCCTCCCCGCGCCTCGACGAGCAGGCGGCCAGCGGCATCCCGGTCCTTCACGCGCCAGTACTCGGCGCTGGTGGCCGCGTCTCGCACGGCCTCGGGGTAACCCGTGGCCGTATACGTCTGCTGGACGCCCAGGCGGGTGCCACCGGGGCCCGTCGGATACCAGGTCTTGTCCAGACGCCCGTACCCGTCGTAGCTCTGGTCGACGGGGTACGTCGCGCCATTGAGCGACAACGACTCCTGCGTGAAGCGCCCCAGCGTGTCGTAGGAATAGGTCGTGACGACGTCATCCGCGGTCGCCACGGTGTTCCGGTCGTTCTCCGCCTTGGCCAATACCCCCTTGCCCTGGGGAGCGGTGTCCCAGAACAGGTGCGTCTGGCCATCCGGGTTCCGGATGAACACCTCGCGCCCCAGGGTGTCGTGGGCATAGCGCGTCAGGACGCCCGCCGCGTCCGTCTCCTCACGGACATCGCTGTAGGCGTCGTAGAGGGTGATGAGCGCGCCCAGCTTGGGCTCCAGCAGCTTCGTGCGACGCCCCCGCACGTCGTACTCCATCACCGTGACGGCGCCGCTCGGGTCCTTCGTCGAGTCCAGCACGCCGAACGGCCCGTGGAGGTACTCGGTCACCAGCCAGGGAGCGGACGGCTCCCGCAGCTCGCTCACATGCACCACCTGCCCCAGCGGGTTGCGGTTGACGTAGGTCTTGTTCCGCTTCTCGTCATAGACAGTCGTGGTGCGCCACTCGTGGACCCACTCCCGGAAGGTGCCGTCCGGGTTCGTCTGCTTCAGCTTCCGCCCCAGGTTGTCGTAGGTGAAGGTCGTGGCCTTCTCGGCTTCGCGGTCGTACCGAGGCTGCGTGATGCGCAAGGTGCGCCCGAAGAAGTCATAGGCCATCGTCGCGCGACTCCAGGAGCCGTCGGCGGCTTGGACAAGGGTGTAGATCTCCCGGTCCCAGCGGTCCAGCCTGTGAGTCAGGGAGGGACTGCCGTCCCGCTGGACCGTGATGCGGGTTCCCGGCGCCTCACGGTGGTACTCCATCCAAACCGTGGCACCCCCAGAAGCTCCTCCCTCCCGGTAGGGAGCCGTCTCCATCCGAAGGCGGCCAAAGCCGTCATACGCGTTGCGCACCCGCACCCCGTTGGGGTCCTCGGTGAGCGCCACCACTCCCAACCCCGGGTGATGAGCGACGTCGGTGCGGTGCCCGGCGGCGTTGATGATGACCGTGGGGAAGATCTTCTCGAGGCCCTCGTAGGAGATCTGCTCCAGACGCGGCAGCACCCCTTGCGTGTCCGACGTCTCGATGGACGTCACCTGGCCGGTGAGGTCGCGTGAGTACGTGGTGAAGAGCTTCGTGTCCGCGGTGCCCTCTGGCTCCTGGGTGACGCGCCACAGGGCGTTGGACTCCGGGCAGGAAGCTCCGGGGCAGTACTGGTACGTCGTGGCGCGGGTGGCTTGCTGTCCGCCGGGATGGCGGGTCGAGGCTGGAGTGTAGGACGTGTCCGTCTCCCGCCGGGTGAGGCCCAGCACCCAGGTGGATGGATGGTTCTCCACCTCCAGGACGCGCTCCGTCCAGGTGCCCTCGACGGCGTTCTCATCCGTGCGCACGACGGTGAAGAGCCGCGTGGCGTTGCCGTAGCCGTCGCAGTCCTGGGACTGGAGCTTCCACGACACGGTGCCGAAGATTCCGTCCTTCTCGGAGAGGGTCGTCACCGAGGGACAGAGGAACCGGGTGCGCCCTTCCGGAGCGATGCGCGGCTCGCGGGTGAAGGTGCTGGTGACGGTATGGGTGCGTCCCGTCAGGGGCGTGGCGACCTCTTCCTGCTTGGGGAGGAACGCGTGCAGATACAGCGAGCCGGTGCGCGTGGTGTTGTCATAGACCGTCGTCGTCACCTTGCTCGTTATCTGGTCGGTGACGGTGCGGCGGGAGAACCCCAGCCAGCCACGGCCGCGGAGGTCCGTGCGAGCCCCCTCGTAGGCGAGGATGGACCAGTGGAAGAAGGCATCCGGGCCGTCGAGCCCGTTGTCCGTCATGTACGCATTGACGGCCCACATGCCCCGCACCCCGCAGTACTGGGGATAGGTACACCCGCCCGCCGTGAAGTGGCCCGGAGAGTTCCCCAGCGCGCGGTGCTCGAAGGAGGCCCACTTGCCATTGCCATCCGTGACCCGGCGGAGCAGGTCCGGCTTGAGGCCCTGGCGCAGGTGCACCACGAGCTGGCTCGTGAAGACGTTCCCGACGACCTGGATGATGTCCTGCAGGCCGTCACCGTTGATGTCGCCCACCCGCGTGAGCTTCTGCCCCCAGCCGGCCCCTTCCAGCTCCGTGGTGGAGCCCAGGGGCGAGGTGAAGCCCAGCCCCGTGGACAGCCCCACCGGCAGGCCGGTCAGCACCTTCGAGGTGAAGCCAGTCCCCGTCGACAACAGCACGGTGAGGTTCGTCCGGATGGTGCCCCGGTCATTGTAGTTGTCCGCCAGCAGCAGGTCCTGCCGCCCATCCATGTTGTAGTCGAGGAGGCGCACGCCGCTGTCGATGAAGCGCCCCACCGGTCCCCCCTGCGAGGGGCCAGGCATGGCCCCCGCGGGAATGGAGAGCGTCTGCGGAGGCAGGAAGCCACTGCCGTTGTTGATGGCCAGGCGGAGTTCGCGCGGGACGCCGTCATGCGGCTGACGTTCCTTGTGAAGCGTGAGTGCATCCGGCAGCCCATCGCCGGTCACGTCCACCATCCACATGTCGCGGTAGTGGAAGGGCCCGCTGAACTCGTAGTCCCATGGCAGGGCCGTCAGCGTCGTCTCCGTCTCGCGACGGCTGCCATCCGGGTTGATGCCCACCGCGGTGTAGTACCCGGCGAACCCATCCGGGCTGCGTGACTGGGTGGTGGGCAGGGTGTTCGGCTTGCGCAGCAGCACCTCGGCGGCGCCGTCGCCGTCCACGTCCGCCACGAAGCCGGAATGGTCCACGCCGGAGCGCGCGCCAATGGCGGTATAGCCAGGGAAGCCCAGGGTGCCGGTGGTGCCCAGTTGGTTGAGCCGCCAGGCCCACTCCGTGGGGACGCTCGTGCCCGCGTTGCTGGGGCGCCACGAGCGGAGCAGGTCCGGCAGGCCGTCGCCACTGAGGTCGGCCACCTGGAGGCCCGGGGGCTTCACCGTCGCGGTCGACGTGCCGCACACCGCATACGTCTCATGGCCGTCCAGAACGGCGGGAGTGAAGTTGGAGCCGTTGTAGCGGTAGACCTGGAAGTGGCCGCTGATGTTGTTGTCGCAGTCGGTCCGGTTGAGGGCGACGATGTCCGTCTTTCCGTCCATGTCCATGTCGACGGCCGACAGGTCATCCTGCGAGTCACCGACCTGCGAGGCAGGCAGACTGACGGTGGTATAGCCGCCGAACCCCGAGCCGTTGCTCAACCGCAGACGCCACTCCGCCGGGGAGTAGCCCGCGGTGGAGGAGAACCGCATGAAGCGGTAGAGCAGGTCGTCCTTACCGTCTCCGTTGACGTCCGCGACGTGCAGGTTCCAGAAGTCGCGGGCCTTGTAATGGAGGGTGCTGGACGTGTCGGGGACGTCGCTGTTGGCCGCGACGTCCGCGATGCCCGTGTTGAGGGTGAGGAACTGCTCGGAGCCCAGCTCCCAGTCGAACGTCGTCTTCTCCTTGCACGCGTTCCGGCCGTCACACTCCTGCACGGACTTGAGCAGGCTCCGACCGGAGACACTGTCGTTCCGGTACTCGAGCGCGTACCTGCGCCAGAGGGTGCTCGGACCCGACTCCCACTGGGAGACAGGCACGTCCGGCGCGAACATGTCGATGTGGTCCAGGCGCGAGGCCGAGCGCATCTTGAGGCCCGCTACGTAGGACTCATCCAGGTCCCCCGGCTCATAGTGGAACTCCACGCGTCGCAGACGCGCGGCCACGGTCGCGTCCGTGTAGGAGCCCGTGTACTCGATGTTCTTCAACCGCTGCTCGTAGCCCGTCTCCTGGTCGCCCAGAAGGTCGTAGCCGAGCCGCAGGTAGTTGCCCTGCCTGTCCTTCACCTCGGACAAGGCCCAGGCGTAGCGCACCGCCTGGACGTTCGCCGTGCTCACACCCGTGGGCAGCGCCTGGGTGGGGAGGACGCGCATCCCCGCCAGCACGGCGCCATAGGTGAAGATGCGCCCGTCCTTCTGACGCACCTCGAAGGAATCCGGCGGACCATTCTGGGTGCTGGTGGAGAGCATCACCCGGGCGAAGGTGTCGACCTCGGTGCGGTACACGCTCCCGTGGGCGCCGTACTGCGTCGTCTCGGGGTTGAGATGGATGAGCCGGGCGCCGTCCAGACACAGCGCATCCGTCGCGTCGAAGCGCACCTGCGCCACCGCGCTGTCCTGCGCCAGCGTCTTGCGACAACGGGTGATACGGGAGAGCGTCCCTGTCAGCGTGAAGCCCATCCCAGCCAGCCCCATCCCGGAGCGGCTGTGGTAGCTGAGCGCGAGCTCCGGCTGCATCCCCGCGCGGCCCGGAGGCACCCACAAGGGCAGACGGTAGGTCGCCGCGCCATCCGGGGTGACAGAGAACGCTCCCTCGGTGGCACCCGCGGCGAGCCCGGCCAGGGCATTGGTGTCCACCACCGTTCCCACGGGCGGCAGCAGCCGCTCATCCCCGCTCAGGCGGTTCTCCGAGACCTCGGCCTCGGTCAGTCCCTCGCCGCTGCCGGGAACGGGGCCACACGACCCGAGAAGGCTCGCGCCATAGAGGCCCAGCATGCACAGCGAAAGGGCGCGCTTCGCCCGACCATCCTTCTTCTGAAGTGGCTCTGATGTCATGTCGATGTCCTGGAGGTCCCGAGAGACGACGTCCGAAGTGCGCCTCATCGCCGCTGCTCTGATTTCATGGGTTCGGAGCCGCCCGTGCAGACACCCGCTCGGCAGTAGGCACCTCCCGAGCAACTGCCGCAGTTCACCGTCCCACCGCAGCCATTGCTCGCGGTTCCGCACTCCCTGCCGTCGCAGGCGTCCTCGTAGACAGCGCAACCGCAGACGTTGGGCGTACCGCCACCGCCACAGGTGTTGGCGCCCGAGCAGGAGCCGCCACAGGAGTAGGAGCCAGCGCAGCCGTCGGACACCGTGCCGCAGTTCTTTCCGGCACAGACGGTGGACTGAGGGAGCGCGGTGCAGCCGCAGACGTTCGGCGTGCCACCTCCTCCACACGTTTGCGTGCCAGCGCAGCCGCCGCAATTCCACGAGCCGTTACACCCGTTGGGCACCAGGCCGCACTTGCCGTTGCACGCGGTAGCCTGCGGAATGGGGGTACACGCGCAGACGTTGGCCACCCCTCCAGCGCCACAGGACTGGCCGCTCGGGCAGGTGCCGCAGTTCAGCGTCCCACCACAGCCATCCGCGAGGGCTCCGCAGTTCTTGCCCTGGGCCTGACAGGTCGTGGGCTCGCAGCAGGCCTGCGCGACATCCACCTGGCACACATCCCCCTCGATGCCGCTGCTCCCCTCATCGATGGCACCGTCACAGTCGTCGTCCTGCCCGTTGCAGGACTCCGCGTTGCCCGTGGCCCCGTCGGGGATGCCGTCCTTGTTGTCGTCACAGCGGTTGCACTCGACCTCGCGAGAGGGAGACACGGGCTGACACGGTCCAACGGAGCCGTCCTGCCCACAGACGGAGCGGCCGCTCGGCCCGCACCAGTCACAGGCTTTCGTGCTGCCCGCGGTCCAGGCACAGGTGCTCGCCCCCGACGCGCACACGCTGACGCCACCACAGCCATTGGCCATGGTGCACGACAGCCCCGACAGGCCCTCGTCCACGGCGCCATCGCCGTCGTCGTCACAGCTGTTGCAGAGCTCGTCCCGCAACGCGGTGCAGGAGCCGGGAATGGTGCTTCCCGTGGCACTACATTGGAGCTTTCCGTTGCGCCCGCAGACAGAGCACGAGGTGGTGGACTCCAGTGAATAGGTGCAGGGCCCGTAGGCGGTTCCTTCACAGATTCGGGTTCCCTGACACGCGCCGGACGAACAGGAAACCGTCTCCCCGTCGATACAGGCGGCATGGGCTTCTTCGAGTGGCAGGAGGCCCAGACAAAACAAGAGAATGAGCGCGAGCCGCGCTTGTGATTGAGGCAAGAGCATGGAGTTCTGGCGAAGGAGGAGAAATGCGTGAAACAGCGACGGACCCGGAGCGAGCCGACGAGCTCTCGCGTCAGGGGCTGCCCAGGGGATGCGAACTACTCCGGGGAGTTCCGAGGAAGTCCGTGGGTCAAGGACAGACTCCTGGGCCACCCGCCACGAGGAGGTTCTTGGGGGGACTCAACACGTCTGACGGGGCACGCCCGGACGTCGTTGTTCCCCAGCCAGGCACATCGGAGTCAGCACGGGCAGGGCCGCCCCTCAGCAGGGCCGCCTTCACGACGCATCGCAACCACTCCACCTTGACCACGTCAGCGCTCTCTTCGGCCCCTGCGAGCGATACTTTAACGGCAGGTCACATGCGTCAGTCAACAGGAGCGTCTCATTATCAATCTGCTTCAGAGAGGTGCGCGAGCACCTGTTTCGCACGCGCTCTCGGAGAACCTTCGACCTCGAGCACCTCCACTTCGAAGCCGTGAGCATCCTCGAGGAGGAGGTCCTTCAACTTCTCGTCGACAGCCAGACGCAGCGCCTTGTCGTCCGAGGCGGAGAGCGAGACCCGGTCCGGGCGCTCGATGCCGACGAGGACGATCAAATCCAACTTCTGGAGCGCGCCGCGTACGCGCGGGAGCCACGCATCGAGGTCGAACGCGTCGCTGTCCTCGTGGGCCAACAGGTATCCGATGAAGTCCACCGGACATCGGTCGAACAACACGTCGCGGGTGCCCTCCTCCAGGTTGTCGATGGAGCGCGCGAGCTGCGCTTCGAAATCCTCGACCGACGGGGTCTCCGCGAACGCGTACCCCTCCTCCTCCATCTGGTGGTACGGCTCATCCACCGTCACGTAGGTGGGGAGGAGGTCGGACAACTCCTCGATAAGGGTGGACTTCCCCGCGCGATGAGTCCCGGAGATGGCGATTCGCATGCATCAGCGCTCTAACAGTCGGCCCCCCGCGACGTCAGCACGGAACGAACGGGTGGCCAGGCATGGGCGAAAACGGCAACTTTCGTTGCGCGGAAAATGGACCTCCGGGGTTCCCTGAACGCGGGGCAGCAAGGTCGGCAGTGATGTCTCGCGTTTCGTCCCCTTGAAAGGGAGCCCAGATGCTGCGTTCGCGCCTCTTGATGGCTGTTGCCCTGCTGGCACTCAGTGCGTGTGGTGAGAGTGATTCCAAGTCCCCGGAGGAGCCGGGGTACGTGGAACCTCCGGACGACAACCAGCCCGACCATCGTCCCAACGTCACGGGCACTTATGACGTCACGGGGACCCTGGGCACCGAGCTGAATGGTCGCACGGACTTCACCCCCATCCGGGATGTCGTCCGAATCGACGCCACCCACAGCGTCCGCAGCAGGGTGCATGTCCATCTCAACGACATGAACTGTGGCACCGGCATCCTCGCGACGATGACGAGTGAGACCACCTTCAACATCAACGAGGGCTCCTGCCCGCTTCCTCCTGAAAGCGGCTGCACGTCCACGGTGAGGTTCAACGGAGGCAGCGGCTCCCGGCCCGTGAATGGCGCCCTCCAGCTCGGACTCCAGGGACAGCTCGAGGTGCGGTGCGGCTCCCAGTCCGCCAGCGCGCGCCTCTCCCTCGACGTCTCCGGTTCCCGCACGGGCCAGGACCTCCCGGACACACGGGCCCAGGTGCTCGCCCTGGGCGCGGACCTGGCCAGCGCCCTGCGTCGACTCGAGCAAGACGTACGGCCCTGAGCCGTCCGCCATCCACCCGAGGGACTAGAAGGCGAGCATCGGAACCGGAGGCATGCCGCCCCCTTCCATCAAGCGCTCCATCGCCACACCATGGCGTCGGACTTCCGGGAGGTCCGGCATGCCCACCTGGGCGCGCTCCGCCTCGGCCTGGATGAGGTGCAGGGCGTCCCGCACCGCCTGCCGCGTCTCCTCCGTCGTGGCGCGCTGGCCGACCTCTCCCGCCAGCCGCTGCAGGCGGAGCACCACCATGGGCTCGCCAGCGCCGTAGCGGAGGATCTGCCGGGTGGCGAGCGACAGGTAGTCGCGGAACGTGGCGGCGCGGAGGAACACCCGTGGGCGCCCCGAGGAATCCGCGAGCACGCGCGGCCCCAGTCGCATCGGCTCCAGCGCGCACAGCAGGAAGGTGAGCTGGTCCACGACCTCCAGGGCCGTATAGGGGTCGTTGACGGCGGGGGAGAGCGCCTTGACGGCCATGTCCACGAGCTGCCGCATGCACAGGGCCACGTCCGAGCCCTGCTCGCGCCAGCGGCCCAGCAGGATGGCCTTCTCCAGATGAGGGAAGACCTCGGGCCGTCCTGGCGCCACCCGCCCCAGCACCGCGCCCCGCGTCACGGGCTCGCCGATGGCCACGTCCACATGCACCTCGAGTCCCCGCGCCTCGGCCCACGACAAGAGCGAGGCCCCGTCCACGTCCACGACAAAGCCTTGTCCGTGAGCCCGGAACACGACGGTGTCTTGAGAGGACGTCCGCGCCGGCTGGGGCGGCGCCACGTCGTGCCTCCGGCGCCGCGCCAGCGCGCGGGCGCCGTCCAACGCATCCTGGCGGATCTGCCGGACGATGTTCTCCACGCGCATCAACTGGAAGGTGTTGAGGACATGGAACACCAGCGCCGCCTCACAGAGGATGAGCAGCACCATGGCCATGCCGAGCGCGGGCCGCGGATACCGTCCATCGGTGGGCGTGAACCCAAGCATCTCCGTCGCCACGAGGCAGAAGATGCTCGTGGAGATGAAGATGGGAATGATGAAGCGGATGCCCGGGCCCCGCAGGTACATGCGCAGCAAGCGTGGCGAGTACTGCGCGGCGGCGTTCTGGACCACGATCATGGACAGCGACAGCACGACACTCAGCGAGGTCAGGACGATGCCCAGCACCGTGGAGAGCATGGTCCGGGCTTCGACCACAGAGGCATCCCACGCCACGCCCCGCAAAACGGGCGAGAGCCCCGAAGGAGGCCGCACCAGCACCACGCCCATGAGGCCGCCCAGCAGCGCGCCCACGATGGGCATCCACCAGAGTGACTGGCGCAACCACCAGCGGCTCCGGTGGAAGTCGTGGGCCGCCACGAGCCTCGGGGCAGGCAGCCTTTCGAGCCCGTGTCCGAACGTCCGTGCGCCCGCCATGTGCCGCGCCTCCGCCCCGGGGCCTCGCGTCGCACGCCCTGGATGAAGGTGGAAGCACGGACAGGCCCCTGCAATGCACGGGGGCCCTGCGGCCCGGCGCGGCCTCGGACGTCCGTTCGCGGTGCTCGCATTCGACCGAGGGGTTCTCGTGGCGGCATGGGATGATTCCATCTGGAATCAACGGCAAACGACCACTGGCCAACTCGGACCCCGCCCCAAGTACGACGGCGCTTAATTCACAGACACCGGGGCGTATTCCTATCTGCGTCTGAAATTCAGGACCCTGCAGACGCGGAACGAAGTGGAGGAGGCCATGAGAGTCGTGGAGCCGCGTCGTCATGCCTTGTGGGTCGTGCGTGCGTTCCAGGATGGCGCACGTGCGAGGTCCGGTGTTGTGACGGCGACGTGGCCAGTTCCTACCAGGTATGCGGCAACGGCCGCGACGGGGCCCAGGGCAGGTGCTCGAACCACGGCGGCGTCAGGCGCATTCGCCGGTCGCCGTAGGGCCATCAGACGCCCCCGCCCGGACACGCACGCCCGGGCGGGTTCCTGTTTGTCCTGGAGCATGCCTCGCGCCATCCTGAGCGGCTCTCGCCTCCGCCCCACAAGAGGCACTGGAAGCGCGCTCTGCTAGGGTTCACGGCGCCAGCGCCGGAGGCACGAATTTCATCGGAGACGAGCGACACGCATGACTTCACTGGCATCCTTCTATCGTGATGTGCCGCTCACCGGGATCTTCCTCTTCGGGTTCTGCCCTTCCGGCTTCGCGGTGGGCTACCTCATCCTGCTGACGTGGCTGCGCGACCGAAAGCTGCGCGAGCTGCGCTTCGCGTGGGGGCTCGTGGGACTCATCATCCTCGTCAACCCCTGGATGCAGGCAGCAGTGCTGGAGCCCATCAACTCGGCGCGGGTGGATGCACTGGTGGAACGGGCACGGCAAGCGGCGCTGGAAGGGCGCACACAGGCCGAAGTCGAGCGAGTCCTTGGACTCCCCTCCAGCATCAGTGTGCCCTCGTCGGGCCCCACCGTTACATGGGAGTACGAGCCCTTGCCGTTCTACCTTCTGGGGGGACGTCTCCAGGTCTTCTTCAACCGCGATGCCCATCCCCGCGTCGTAGGCTGGGAGCGCGATTGGTAGCACCAGAGCAGAACCCGAGGAATTCCATGACCACGGCGATCACCGGCAGCACGAGTCCATCCAAGACGCTCCCCGCCAGTCTGTGGCTCGTTCAGGCACTCCTGGGAGTCCTCTTCGCCGGCACCGGCCTCTGGAAGCTCCTGACGCCAGTCCCAGCGCTCGCCGCGATGATTCCGTGGGCAGGTCAGGTTCCGGTGGCGTTCCTGTATGCAACCGCTCTGTTCGACCTGCTCGGCGGGATTGGCGTCGTCCTGCCCTCGCTCACTCGAATCAAGCCGGGCCTGACAGTCCTCGCCGCACTGGGCTGCGCGGCGCTCCAGGTCTCCGCCATCCTCTTCCACCTCTCACGTGGAGAGGCCGCGAATACACCCTTCAACTTCCTGCTCGTCGGCCTCTCGCTCTTCGTCGCCTGGGGGCGACGCTCCCGAGCCCCCATCCAGCCTCGGAGTTGACGGACCTTGAAGTGGCGCGGCCTTGCGTCGCATGCCGCTCTGGGACACGCTGTACTCCCCATACAGATGCCATCGGGTTGAAATACCCGCCATTGATGACTGAAAACGACGAGGCGAATGTCGGCGAGAGCCTCCTCGCATTGCACAGCCGAAAAGACCGACTCAGCGAGCTGTGGCGCGCGATGCGCCCGTCCCCGGTGGGCATCCTCGTTCACGGACCCGCGGGTATCGGCAAGACCACGCTGGTCCGCGCCTTCCTGCACGGGCTGTCGACGAAGGAGAAGCTCCGCGAGAAGGCGTTCTGGTTCGACTTCAGCGACATCCGCAGCGCCGAGCATGTCATCAACCCGTTCGTGGTGGAGTTCCAGGACCACGACGCACTGTCGCAACCGATGGGCGCCAAGGTCATCGTGTCGCGGCAGTTGAAGCGCAAGCCACACGTCGTGGTGTGGGACCAGTTCGAGTCCACCCGAGGGTTGCTTCCCGCCGAGGACCGGGCGTGGCTCAAGCGGTTCCTGGAGCAACTGCGGGGCGGCAAGACCCGGGTGCTCATCCTCAGCCACGATGAAGAGAAGTGGCTCGACGAGTCGCTCGTCACCCGAATCCGCCTGGATGGCCTGCCGGAAGAGGAGCGATGGCGCTTTCGAGCCACCCTTCTTCGCGCCCCCGTCGGGACACCGGACCAGAGGACCCCGGACGAGGCCGCACTGATGGAGGCGATGGAGGGCCACCCGTTGATGATGCGGATGGCCCTGCCCCACCTGGAGGACCCGGCAGCGGAAGTCCTCTTGAAGATCCTGCGTGAGGCGAGCGCCGGGCCGGGACTCGATGGGGACGCATCCTTCGCGAAGGTGGTGGCCACGCTGCGACTCTTCACCGCGAGGCTGCCCGAGGAGCTGCGCTCGCTGCTCGTGCCGCTCGGCGTGCATGAGCGCTTCGCGGAGTCCGCGGACATCGTCCGGATGGGGGCGTCGGTCCCCGGGGCCAGTGACTCCGAACAGGTCGAGCGACTCTTCGGGCTCCTCACCATCGCGGGGCTGGTGTCCCCACACAAGCCGGGCGTCCATGCGCTCCAGCCCGTCCTCACCCGGTACTTGAGAACCCACGTCCGCGAGAACCGGGAGGACTGGGAGCGGGCGTTCGTCGAACGGATGGGTCAGGTCGCAAGCCAGCTCAAACCCTGGTCGCTCGACGAGCAACGCGACCCCTTCTTCGTCCACGGCGCCAACTTCCACCACGCCTTGGAGCTCGCCAAGGCGCACGGGTTGGCGGCGATGCGCTCGACGCTGACCCACGCGCTCACCCGCCATGCCCTGAACCTGGGCGACCTCGCCGAGGCGGAGCGTCTTTCCAAGGACCTGCTCGAATGGGCCGCCGAACGCGACGAGGCGGGGATGGCGGTGGCCCTCCATCTGCTCGGGAGGCTCGCCCACGTGCGCTGTCGGTTCGAGGAGGCCGAGACGTTGTTCCTCCAGGCGCTCATCCTCGAAGAAAAGCACGGCAACGAACTCAGCGTCGGCAACACCTGTCACCAGCTCGGAGAGATTGCCTGGGTGCGCCGGAACTTCGAGGCGTCCGAGCAATGGTTCCTCAAGTCGGTCGCCCTCCTGGAAAAGCAGGGCGACGCGTACGGCACCGCGAGAACCTGCCGTCAGCTCGGGAGGCTCGCTGAGAAGCGGAGTGACTTCGAGGCAGCCGAGACGTGGTTCCGCAAGGAGGTCTCCCTCGAGGGAAAGCCAGGCGGCGAAGTCCGTGCCGTGGCGACCTACCACCAGTTCGGAGATGCCGCCCTGGAGCAACGTGACCTCGACGCAGCCAAGGCCTGGTATCTCAAGGCGCTGGCGCTCGAAGAGCAGCACGGCCACGCGAACAACCGCCTCTACCACCTGCTCGCGGATATCTCGAAACAGAAGCAGGACTTCAAGGAGGCCGAGACCTGGCTCCTCAAGGCGTTCGCCATCGAGGAGCAGACACCCGACGCGGACGGCCTGGACCGGACCTGCTTCTGGCTCGGAGGCGTCGCCGAAAAGCTGTCCGATTTCGCGGCGGCCGAGGCGTGGTACCTCAAGTCGCTCGCCATCAGAGTGGCTCGCGGAGATACGCACGGAGAGGGCAGTCTTTATGGCTCCCTCACCAGGCTCGCGGAGAAGCGGCGGGACTTCGAAGCGGCCGAGATGTGGCACCGCAAGGAGCGCTCTTGCAAGGGAGCGCAGGACACGGCCAACCTCTACCAGTCGCTCGGGAGAGCCGCCGAGTACCACCATCGAGACTTCGAGGCGGCGGAGGTCTGGTACCTCAAGGCCCTCGCCGACGCGGAAGCGCGGGGCGACGAGTCCCTCGCGGAGAGCACCTGCGGTCTGCTCGGGGACCTGGCCCGGAAGCGCAAGGACCTCGACGCGGCCGAGGCGTGGTACCTCAAGCAGCTCGGCATCGTCGAGAAGACGGGCGAGCTGTACGGCACCGTCTACGCCTACCACCAGCTCGGGAAGGTGGCGCGGTCGAGGAAGGACCTCGACACGGCCGAGACCTGGTTCCGCAAGGCACTGGCCCTCGAGGAGAAAGAGGGCAACGCGTACGACGACGCCACCTACAAACTGCTCGCGGAGGTCGCCGAGGCACAGAAGGACTTCGAGGAGGCGGAGACGTGGTACCTCAAAGCGCTCGCCCTCGTGGAAGCGAAGGGCGACGAGGCCAGCACCGCCGCGTACTGCCACCAACTCGGGAGGGTGGTCTGGGCGCAGAGAGACCTCGAGGTCGCCGAGGCGTGGTTCCTCAAATCGCTCGCCCTGGATGAGCTGCGGGGCGAGGAGCGCACCCTCGCGGGCACCGCCTATCAACTGGGGAGGCTCGCCCACGAACAGCGGAACTTCGAAGCGGCCGAGGCGTGGTACCGCAAGTCGGTGGCCATCGAGGAGGGACTGGGCAACGAGCACGACGCGGCCATCAGCTATACCCAGCTCGGCATCGTCGCGAGCAAGCGGAGGAACTTCGAGGCCGCCCAGACGTGCTATCGCAAGGCACTCGCCCTCTACCAACGCCTGGGCGATGAGCGCGGCATGGCCGGCCTGTATTCGCGGCTCGCCACCCTGGCCCGTGCGCGGCGGAACTTCGCGGCGGCCGAGGCGTGGTACCTCCCGTTGCTCGCCATCCGGGAGAAGCAAGGCGACGAGGACGCGGTGCTCCACACCTGCGAGCAGCTCGCGACGGTGACGGAGGAACGGGAGGACTTCGCGGCGACCGAGACGTGGCTCCTCAAGGTGCTCGCCCTCGAAGAGAAACAGGAGTACGTGCACGACGCGGCCAACACCTGTTCCGACCTGGGAAGGGTCGCCCTCAACCGGGAGGACTTCGAGGCGGCTCAATCCTGGTACCTGAAGGCGCTCGCGAGCCAGGAGAAGCAGGGTGACGAGAACGCGGTGGCTCGAACATGCACCAAGCTCGGGAGAGTTGCTCGGGAGCGGCAGGACTTCGAGGAGACCGAGGCGTGGTACCGCAAGGCGCTCGCCATCGACGAGAAGCGGGGCCACCAGCGGGACGTGGCGAGCGGCTACTTCCGGCTCGGGGCGAATGCCCGGAGGCGGAAGGACTTCGCGGCGGCCCAGACGTGGTTCCTCCAGGCGCTCGTCCTCGACGAGAAGCTGGGAAGCGAGGACCACGCGGCCATGGTCTGCCACCGGCTCGGGGGGCTCGCCCGGGAGCAGCGGGAGTTCGAGGCAGCACGGACGTGGTACCTCAAGGCGCTCGCCCTCCGGGAGAAGCTTGGCAAACGGCGCGTCTCCACTGAAACCCGCCTCCAGTTGGGCCTCCTGGAGCTGGAGTGCGGGCAGAGGGAGGAGTCGGCCTCATGGCTCGTCCAGGCCGCCACGGGCTTCGTGCGCGACCGGGAGCCCGAGCTGTTGGGGGATGCGACCGCGGACTTCGCGCGGCTGCTGACCGAAACACCCGAGGCGCTCCGCGCACGACTTCGCGAGATGTGGACCCGCGCCAGGCTTCCGCCCCTTCGCGACACCTGAGCTGGCATCGACGGGGTCACCGCCCGCCTCCATCGCGAGTGGCGACCCCGTCGACTCCCGACCTCGCGAAACCCCTCAGGCCTTCGCGGGCTTCTTCTCCTTCTCCGCGCCCTCGTCACGGCCATGCACCGCCGCGGGAGGACTGGTGGCCTCCACCGCGGAGAACGTCTCGAGAATCTTGTACGTGTGGCTGGAGCCTCGCGGCACGAGCCACGAGTCACCGGGGTTGAGCAGGATGACCTGCCCCTCCAGGTGCAGCTCCGCGCGGCCCTTCAGCACGAAGCCCACCGTCTCATAGTCGCGAGGGGACGCGGGCCGGGGCTCCCCGGGTGGCTCGTCCTCCCACAGCCGCATGGACACTCGTACGCCGGAGGCCAGGTACTTCTGCCCCATGTCTCCCCGGGGCGAGTGCCGGCTCTCCACCTTCTTCACGCTGGTATCCCCCATGCCTTGGTCTCCTTCGCCCTCGGGCGTCAGGCGGCGGGTGCGCCGCGCTCAGCCATGAAGGTAAGGAAGGGGGCGAGTCCCGACGTGGCCCGCACGGGCGCTCGCCTGCTCGACGGGCCTGTTCGCACCAAAGACGAAGGCCCAGCCTTCCCTGTGGGAAGACCGGGCCTCGGGCTCACTCAAGGGTGGCCAGGAATGACGCTAGCCGTTGTAAGCGCGAACGTTCTGGGCCTGCAGCCCCTTGGGGCCACGGGTCACCTCGAACTCCACCCGCTGACCCTCCTGGAGGGTGCGGAAGCCATCCATATTGATGGCCGTGTGGTGGCAGAACACGTCTTCGCCGCCCTCTTGAGCGATGAAGCCGAAACCCTTGGCGTCGTTGAACCACTTCACAGTACCGATTGCCATGTGACCTTCTTCTTTCTGCTAGACGGCGACCCGGGACCAGCCGGACCACCAGTGCGGGGCGGACATCGCTCCGACACTGCCGCGACAATCTACCTCCCGATTTCCTTTGTCCACCCGACCTCCGCCCAGCGGGCAGGCGGCCGTCGACCAGAGGACAATCCGAGAGGCTGAAAATCGCTCGGGAGATGAACAGGCCACATTCGCCTCTTCATCCCGAACGCGCCGAACCCGCACCGGGTCCTTCACGTTTCTTCATGCGGCTCCGGCGCGCCCTTCACACCCGTTCTCTACCTTCCTGCCCATCAAACCCGGTGCGCGCCCTACTTCGGGCCCGCACTCTTGAAGGAGCAGGCCCCATGTTCGGATTCTTGTTGGGTACCGCGTGCCTCGCCGGCCTCGTCTACACGGTGAAGGGCGGTCGTCGCTGGCATCACCACGCTCACAGGCGCGGCAGCCGGTTTGGCTGGCGGATGAGGCTGCGCTGGCTGTTCGAGCGGCTGGAGACGTCCCCCGGTCAGGAGAAGGTCATCATCCAGGCCACCGAGGAGGTGACGGAGGCCTTCGACAAGCTGCGCGATGAGGTGGGCCCCAGCCGCTCGGCCCTGGGCAACGCGCTGCGCGGAGAGCACTTCGATGGCGCCGCGCTGCGCGAGCTGTTCACGCGGCACGACGTGGCGCTGGAGAACGCCCGTCGCTCACTCCAGGGCGCGCTCTCGCAGGTGCATGAAGCGCTGGATGCGCGCCAGCGTCGCGAGCTGGCGGACATGCTCGAGCACGGCTGGGGCCATGGCTGGCGCGGCGGCCCGGGCTGGCACGGGCGTCACTGCGGCGGGCGTGGCGGCTGGCGCGGTGACGACCAGCGGATGGTGTGAGCCGCTCCCCTTCCCCGAACAAACGTCAGAGGAACTCCGCCATGCGCCGTCGCCTGCTCATCGTCCTGCTCGCCCTGGGAACCCTCGGAGGCTATGCCTCCGGCTTCGCCAGCATCGCCCGCCACCGCCGCCACTGCCATGCTGGCGGGTGGGCGGAGCGCTGGGATTCTCGAGGGCCCTGGGGCAACTCGCCCACGTTCCACTCGGCCGCCCCCGCGCAGCCCGAGTCGCCGTCTTCCTCAACGGCCCAGGCCCCCGCGCCGGGGCCGCGCTAGACTCCACTCCGTCCATGTCCACACGTGTCCTGCTCATCGACGATGATTCCCGCCTCTACGAGCTGCTCGCGCAGTACCTGGGGCAAAACGGCGTCAACGTCACCCATGCCGCTGACGGCGGTCGAGGGCTCGCGGCGCTGGAGGCCAGCGCCTACGACGCGGTGCTGCTCGACGTGATGATGCCGGGCATGGACGGCCTGGAGGTGTGCAAGCGCATCCGCGCCAAGAGCCGCATTCCCGTCGTCATGCTCACCGCGAAAGGCGATGAGACGGACCGCGTGGTGGGGCTGGAGCTGGGCGCGGACGACTACCTCCCCAAGCCCTTCAGTCCGCGTGAGCTGCTGGCCCGCCTGCGCGCGGTGCTGCGCCGCTCGCAGCCCTCGTCGGTGGCGGACCGACTGGAGGCGGGAGGGTTGTCGATCGACGTCGCCGGGCGCGAGGTGCGCGCGGAAGGAAAGCTGGTGGACCTCACGGGGCTGGAGTTCGACCTGCTGGTGGCGCTGGTGCGCCGGGCCGGGCGGGTCATCCCCCGCGACGCGCTGCTCGGTGAAGCGGGCCGCAGCGACACGGTGGTGGGCGAGCGCACGGTGGACGTGCACATCTCGCATCTGCGCCAGAAGCTGGGCGACGTGGGCTCCCGGCTCATCAAGACGGTGCGCGGCGTGGGCTACGTCTTCGCCAAAGAGGGACTCTGATGGGCCGCCGCGACGGCAAGCGAGGCCGAGGGCCCTGGAATCAGAAGGACCCGTGCGAACCCTCCTGGGGTCCGGAGTCGGACGACCCCGACGCCATCGCGCGGTGGCTGCAGGGGGAACGCGAAGGCGCGTGCCCGCCGCAGGGAGAGTGGACCCAGGCCGACAAGGACGAGGGCAAGGAGGCGAAGGACCGCCGCCGAGGCCCGTTCTCCAACCCCCTGGAAGCGTGGGAGGCACATCACCGCCGCGCGCATCTCCACTGGAAGCGCCAGCAGCGCGCGCACTGGCGGCACCACTACTGGGGCATGAGCCGGCTCGGGCACTTCGTGCGCTCACGCCTGCATCGGCGGCTGTTCCTGTGGTTCGGCCTGAGCATCTTCATGACGGGCGTCGTGGTGGCCACGGTGTTCAGCCTGGTGGGTGGCAACACGTGGAAGCAGGAGATGATGCGGCTGAAGGACTTCGCGAGCCACCGCTTCGAGGAGGTGTGGAGCGAGCCCGCGCGGCGAGACGCCCTGGCGCAGTCCTTCGCGAAGGACCTGGACATCGAAGTGGAGGTGACGGACGCGAGCGGCAAGCTGCTCGTGCTGGCGGGTGGGTTGTGCAAACACGCCGAGTTCACCCTCCCCGTCGTGCGCGCGGGCACGACCCTGGGACAGGTGCGCGTCTGCAACGGGCTGGCGCGCGGCAAGACTCCGTTGAAGGTGATGCTGCCGTTGCTCGCGGCGTGTCTCATGCTGTGGATGGCGTCCGGGAAGATGGCGCGCAGGCTCGCCAAGCCCGTGGATGCGCTGGTGCAGGCCACCGAGGCGCTGGGCGCGGGACGGCTCAACGCGCGCGCGGAGGTCCTCCCGCATGCGACGGGGGAGTTCACCGTGCTGGCCGTCGCCTTCAACCACATGGCGGGGCGCATCGAGAAACAGGTGGCGGACCAGCGGGAGCTGCTCGCGGCGGTGTCCCATGAGCTGCGCACGCCCCTGGCGCGGCTGCGCGTGCTGACGGAGCTGCTGCGCGACGGCGGTGGCAATCCCAAGACGCTGGACCAGGTGGACCGCGAGGTGGTGGAGCTGGACGCGTTGGTGGGCGAGCTGCTCGCCAGCTCACGGCTGGACTTCGGTCAGCTCACGCCTCGCGTTCTGGATGGGCGCACGCTCGCGACCCAGGCGATGGAGCGCGCGGGGCTCGCGCTGGAGATGCTCGACGTGGGTGCGCCGGAGACGGGGCTGGTGGGAGACGCGACGCTGTTGGGGCGCGCGTTGGCCAACCTGCTCGACAACGCCCGGCGGCATGGGGGGGGCGTGGAGAAGCTGCGGGTGCAGGAACAGGGAGAGCACCTCGCGTTCTGCGTCGAGGACCGGGGTCCTGGACTCCAGCCGGGCGAGGAGACTCGCATCTTCCAGCCCTTCTACCGGAAGGACCGGGGTGGCGAAGCGCGCGAGGCGGGCTCGCTGGGCCTGGGGCTCGCGCTGGTGCAGCGCATTGCCCGGGCGCACGGCGGTGAGACGTTCGCGGAGAATCGCGACGGCGGCGGCGCGCGCGTGGGCTTCACGGTGAAGAAGGCGGGGCCACCGGACGCCATCGAGCGGCCGGCGGCGTAGGCAGACCCGGGGGAGTGGCTCCCCGTTCAAAGGCACGGGGCTCTTTCTTCGCGGCTTCCTCGGCGGCACGCGACACGAGCCTGGATTCAGGCCCGCATCGCGGAGACAAGCGCGGGCCTACTTCTTCGCGGACGTGTCCTCGGAGGAGAACGCGAAGGAGACCTCGGCCGGAGCACCGTCCTTCACCGTGACTTCGGTCGTCTTCGTCCCGAGCGTCTCGTGCCACGCCTCCACGGTGTACGTGCCCGCGGGCAGCCCCTGGAGCGCGAAGGCGCCATCCGCGCCCGTCGTGGCGAAGTACGGGTTCGGGTTGCTCACCACGAACGCGGTCATCCACGGGTGCACGTCGCACTTGAGCTTCAACACGTCATCCGCCGGAGGCACGGGCTTCTGGACCGGCGCGCCCGAGGGCGGCTGCGCGACGTTGAAGGCCGCCTTCGTCCCCACCACGCCGCGCACGTTGTGCAGCGTGCCGTCGCTGTTCTTGAAGACGACCGATTGCCCCGCCACCGCGCCCTGGACGCGAGGCACATAGGTGCACTTCGTCTGGTCCACCACCACCGGAGCACTCGGCGCGGCCGGAGCCCCGGCCACGGTCCCCTTCACGCGCACCAGCACGTTCTGGAGCTTGCCGTCCTTCACCAGCACCGCCTCTTCCTTCGAGCCTCGCCCCTCGCAAGCCGGGTCGGTGTTCGGCGGCAGGTCGGCCGCGGCGGGAGGCGTGCCGGTGAAGGTCACAGTCCCCTTCACCGCACCGTTGCCGGCGGGCGCGGCGACCTTCCCCTGTTCGTTCCCCGGGTCCTTGTCCGCCTGAATCGGCGTCGCCGCGTGCTCGGCGCCAGGCTCCGTCGCGCGGGCCGCCGAGGGAGGCGGTGCCTGGGTGGTAGGTGGCGGAGTGGCGGGAGCCTCCTCCTTCTTGCAAGCGGGCAGGGCCAGCAGCCCCGCGGCTCCCAGCATCGACAGGCCGAGCGTGCGCAGCGTCATCGTGCAATCTCCTCGGTGAACCAGTTCATCGTCCGCGTCCCCTCGTAGTCAAAGGACGCCGACCTGTCCAACGGCGCGTCCGCGCTATTCGCGACGGCTGACGCTCACCGCGGCCAGTCCGACGAACACCGTCGCGAACGCGAGCAGCACCGGCACCTCCAGCCCCGTCCCCGACATGGGCGAGCCCACCACCACCGACGCCTCCGCGCCGTAGAGCGCCCGACGCACGCCCTCCACGGAGAAGCGCATGGGGTTGAGCACCATCACCCACGACAGCCACGTCCCCGCGCCCTTGAGCGGGAACATCGCCCCGGACAGCACCCACATGGGCAGCAGCACGATGCTCATCACCGCGTGGTAGCCCGCGCTGGAGCGCACCCACCACGCCAGCGACATGCCCATGCCCGTCAGCGCCAGCGCCGACAGCACCATCACCGAGAACAAGAGCGGCAGGTTGACGGTGGCCGCGCTCACGCCCGCCAGCGGCGCCAGCAGCAGGAACAGCGACGCCTGCATCAGCGCGATGGCCGACGAGCCCAGCGCCTTGCCCAACACCACCGCCAGCCGCGAGCCCGGCCCGGCGAGCACCGCCTGGAGGAAGCCCTCCCGCCGGTCCTCGATGACGGTAATCGTCGCGAAGATGGCGCTGAACAGCAGCACCATGGTGACGACGCCCGGGAAGAAGAACTGCTGGTAGCCCAGCCCCTGCGCGCCCTCGACGCGGAACGAGCCGGCGAAGCCCGAGCCGATGACGAACCAGAACAGGATGGGCTGCGCCAACGCGCCCACGACGCGGCTGGGCTGACGGAAGAAGCGCACCACGTCGCGCGCCATCAGCACGCGCACCGTCGCCCACTGCAGCGCGAGCGTCCCAGGAAGGGATGGCGCCGGAGCGACGGCTGTCACGGGGGGTTGCGCGGTGGAAATCTCGGCGGTCATCGGCGTTTCCTCGGCGCGGGCTCCGCGGCCGGCACATCGGCGCCCAGCGCACGCCCGGTGAGCTGGAGGAACACGTCCGCCAGCGTGGGCCGGCGCAACGAGACGGACGACAACCTGCCTGCCGGAAAGGCCTCCACCAGCCGAGGCACCAGCGCATGCCCCTGCCGGGCCTCCACCTGCACCTTCCCCTCCACCACCTTCGCGTCCACGCCCAGCTTCTCGCGCACCTCGCGCGCCAGCGTCTCGGGGTCGGCCGCCTCCACGGTGAGGATGTCCCCACCCATGCGCGAGGCCAGCGCGGCCGGCGTGTCGCACGCCACCAGCCTGCCCGCGTCGAGCACCGCCAGCCGGTCACACACCTCCGCCTCGTCGGCCCGGTGCGTGGTCAGCAGCACGGTGATGCCCTCCGCGTCGCGCAGCCGCTTCAGGTGCGCCCAGAAGGTGCGGAAGGCCGCCTCGTCCAGGCCCTGCGTGGGCTCGTCCATCAGCACCACGCGCGGCTGATGCACCAGCGCTCGCGCCAGCTCCAGCCTGCGGCGCATGCCACCGGACCACGTGCCCACGCGCTCATCACCCCGGTCCGCGAGGCCGATGAGCGCGAGCATCGACTCCACCCGCTCGCGCGCCCGCTCCCCGGTCAGCCCGTACAGCCGGGCCCCGAGCATCAGGTTCTCCCGCGCGGTCAGCAGGTCATCCAGGCTGCCTCGCTGGAAGATGATGCCCATCTGCCGGCGCAGGGCCGGGTCGCTGAGCGACAGCTCCCGCCCCGCGAAGCGCACCTGACCCGAGTCCGGGGCCAGCAGGCCCGCCAGAATCTGGAAGGTCGTGGACTTGCCCGCGCCATTGGGGCCCAGGAGGCCCAGGATTTCGCCGGGCCGCACGGACAGCGTCAAACCGTCCACGGCGACGCGGCCCTTGAAACGTCGGGTCAGCCCCTCGAGGTGGAGCAGCGGAACCGGAGGGGTGGAGACCGAGGTATCAGGCATGGGGCGGTGTGTCCCGCCGGCACCCGCGCGCTAGCCGCGCGGAACGCGGTCCAGGCTCAGCGCCGCGAACAGTCCGGTAAGGTAGATCAACGAGAAGAAGAACGCCTGCCGCGCCCAGGGCTTCCCGAGTCGGCGGAAGAACCCCCACGCTCCCAGGCCCAGGAAGCTCAGGCCCAGCGCCACCGCCGCCGCCAGGTACCAGGAGCCGGCGATGTGCAGTTGGAAGGGCAGGAGCGTCATCGGCACCAGCGCCACCAGGTAGAGGACAATCTGCGCGCGGCTGGACTCGTCCCCGCGCTCCAGGGGCACCGACTTGAGACCCGCCGCCGCGTACTCCTCCTTGCGGAACAGGGCGATGGCGATGAAGTGCGGCATCTGCCACAGGAAGAGGATGGCGAAGAGCGAGAAGCCGCCCGCGTCCAGCCGGTCCGTCACCGCCGTCCAGCCCATGAGCGGAGGCAGCGCGCCCGGCACCGCGCCCACCAGCATGGCCGCCGAGGTGCGCGCCTTGAGCGGCGTGTACGCCAGCACGTAGCTGAGCAGCGCCAGCAGGCCCAACGCCGCCGTCAGCACGTTGGCCCCCAGCGCGAGCGCAGGGAGGGACACCGCCGCCAGGGAGATGCCGAACCACAGCGCCACCGCCGGCTCCATCCGCCCGGAGGGCAGTGGCCGGTTCTGCGTGCGGGCCATGAACCGGTCGCTGTGACGCTCCCAGTAGCAGTTGAGCGCGTTGGCCGCGCCCACCGTGCCGGCCGTGGCCAGCAACGTCACCAGGGCATTTCCCGTGGCCAGGGGCCCAGGCGCCAGCCACATGCCGCCCGCGGTGGTGATGAGGACGAGGCTCGACAGCCTCGGCTTCATCAGGGAGATCAGGTCGGACGCGGTCGTCGACATGGACTCTGCACGCGCGCTCAAGCGGACTCCAGGGGAGGGCGTGACAGGGGCACTGCCGACGCGTTGACGGCCCTCCCATACAAGCACCACCCGGGGGTGGGCAAGGACACGTCACCGCGACAGGGCGCTCGCGAACGGCCGCCCGCCCGGCACCCTTGGGGTGCTCGGGTCCGCGTCTTCGTGTCCTGACAATCGTGGGAAGGCAAACACCTGGGGCATAGCCTCGGGCCCGGGCCACATCAACCCAGGCCCGCGGGCACGATGCGCGCCGTGCTGCCCGCGCGCATCAGCCCCGCTTGTCCGACCCCGGCGACGGAGTCGGACCCCGCTCACCCTCCGGAGAGGGAGCGAGCGGCGTTGGCGTGCTCACCGCTCGGCTCGCGCTTGAGGTACTCCTGCGCCAGCATCTTCGCCTTCGGGGTCTGCTTGGCGTCCTTCGAGAGCAGCGTGGCGTAGTAGTAGTACGCCGGGGTGAAGCCCTCGTCGGCGTTGAGCGCGCGCTGGTACGTCTCGTCCGCCTTCGCCGCGTCGCCCTTGCCCTGGAAGACGCGCGCCAGCTCGGTGAGCGCCACGGCCGACCGCTCGGGCTGACCGACGAACTCCTGGCTCGCCTTCTCCAACTGCTCCTGGGCCTTGGGCCAGTCGGAGCGCTCCCGGTAGATGGTGCCCATGGCCAGGCGGGCCTCGGGGTTCTTCGCCTTCGGGTCCTTCACGGCGCGCTGGTACTGCGTCAGGGCGTCATCCAGCTTGCCCTGGCGGCGCAGGGCGTTGCCCAGCATGACCACCAGCTTGGGGCTGTCGCCCATCGTCTTGAGGGCCGTCTGCAGCGCCTCGGCGGCTTCCTTCTCGCCACCCTGCTTGCCCATGAGGGCCTTGGCCAGCTCGACGTGGAACTGGGCGCGCGAGGAGTCCACGCGGATGGCCTTGCGAATCTCCTCGGCGGCCTGCTCGAAGTTGCCTTCCGTCAGGAGCCGGCGGCCCTTGATGAGGTGCAGCTCCGGGTTCTGCTTGTCGAGCGAGAAGCCCGTCTCCTCACTCTTGAGCATCTCCGCGCGCGCCTTGTCCTTCTCCAACGGCACCGCGGTGGCCTCCACCAGCTTCTGCTGCACGTCCGGCTTCAGCTCCGGCAGTTCGGCGGACACGCGGCTGACCAGCAGCGAGCGCGCCAGATGCGCGGCGGCCAGCTGACGGGGCGACGGCGGCGGCTCCGCCTCCAGCAGCTTCTTGAGCATCGTCTGGACCAGCCCGAAGTTGGGCTCGTCCTGCTCCAGCATCAGCAGGGAGCGGCCCAGGAGCGACTCGGGGTGGTCCTTCGCGTAGCGCAGCGCGAGGTCGTAGTTCTTCCAGGCGGTGTTGTCCTGGCCCAGCCGGCGGTAGACGGCGCCCAGGCCGGAGTAGACGCGCGGGTCGTCCGGCGCCAGCGTCTGCGCGCGCTCCAGGGTGTCCCGCGCGCGGTCCAGGTCTCCCGCGTTCATCTGGATGAGGCCCAGCGTCAGGTACAGGAGCGAGCTGGAGCGTCCCTGGGAGTCCAGGGCCCGCACCTTCTCCTCCAGCTTGCCCAGCGCGTCCTTGCCCTTGCCGCCGTACGTCTGGACGAGCGCCTCGGCCGCGATGAGGTGCGAGCTGACGTCGCCCGCCTTCATGCCCGCGGCCAGATGCTCCTCGGCGCGACGGCGTGCATCGTCACCACCGCCGTGCTCACCCCAGCGGATGGCGTAGGCGTACGCCAGGTAACCATGGGCCAGACCGGAGTCGGAATTCACCTCCAGCGCCTTGTCGGCCTCCTCGCACGCCTTCTTGTAGCTATCGAAGGAGTCGCGCTTGAGGAGCTCCGCGGAGCCTTCCAGGTGCTTCTTCAGCTCGCGGGAGATCTTCCGGGTGTGCGCCGTGTACCAGCCGTAGCCACCGGCGAACACCGGGATGGCCACCAGCAGCGCCAGCGTCACCAGCTTGCCGCGTCCACTGGAGGCACGCCCACCGCCGCGATGCCGGGGTGAGTCGTCATCCTCGTCGTCCACCTCTTCCACCACCACCTGCTGCGGGCGGCGTTGGGGGGTGGCGCGCTGGGGCGCCTCGTTGCGCACCGGGGCGGACGGGCCCGAGGGAGCACGCGGAGTCGACGGGGGCCTCGGCGTGGGCGCGACGGGGGCCTGCGCCTCCGCGCCCGCCGTGGCGGCGACGTTGGAGAGGGCCGACGCGGACTGCTGGGTGGCGGACGGAGTCAGCACCGGCGGCGCGACGACCGGCGCGGGCGCGGCGGGGCGCGGCGGCTCGATCTTGTGCTGCTGCAGCAGCGTGACGGTGTCCGGGTCTCCCGGATCCACGCTGTAGGCCTTGAGGAGGTTCGCCTTGCCGGGCTCGGCTTCACCCGTCTTGAGCTGGATGGCGCCAGCCAGCCGCAGCGCGGCCTTGTCCTCGGGTTGGACCTGGAGCGCGCCGAGCGCTTCTTCCAGGGCCTTCTTGTCCTTGCCCTGGTCGGCATAGACACGGGCGAGGAGGACGCGCGGGTCCGCGGCGTTGGGATGCGCCTTCACGCCCTTCTTGCAGACGACCATCGCCTCCATGAAGCGACCCATGCTCAGGTACGCTTCGGCCAAGGGCTTATAGGCGGCGGACGAAGGGTCTGAAGCGAACGCGTGTTCGAGCTTCGCGAGCTCGGCCGGGCTCAACGTCTTTGAAGGGGAGGTAGACATTACCGGGGGGAGGGACACCGGGCGGGAAGGGTACGCCTGAGAAGAAGGGTTTTTATGGCATCCGCTGCGCGGCACGTCAATCGCACGGATGCGTTGCGAAGGCTTGCGCTTGACAGCAAGAAAGGGGTCCGGTACTAGCCCGTTCACCTCGGCGGCCCAAACGCCGGGGCGCAGCGCGCAGGGCCCGTAATGGGGGTGTAGCTCAGTTGGGAGAGCGTCGCGTTCGCAATGCGAAGGTCGTCGGTTCGATCCCGTCCACCTCCACCATGTTGAAAACGAAGGGCCTCACGGGAAACCGTGAGGCCCTTTGCATTTGGGGGCATTTCGGGCAACTGCCGAATTGCAAAGCAGGCGGGCTTTGTTATCCGGAGTCGATGACTGACCCGTCTGCCTCGCTGTCGTTCTTCGCGCGCTTCTGGCTCGCCTGGCTCTGCTTCTGGCGCTGCCTCGTGTCCGGCGACTTCGCTCGCGCCGTGCTGCCCGCCAGCCGGGCCTACGACGCCGGGCAGCTGAACCTCCTGCCTTCCGGGACCCCGTCCCCCACCCCCACGGTGGAGA
>NZ_VIFM01000410.1 GCF_006636215.1 Myxococcus llanfairpwllgwyngyllgogerychwyrndrobwllllantysiliogogogochensis
CTCCCACACCGCCCTCGCGCCCGGCCCCGCCTCCCGCGCGTCCCGCCGCGCCGCCGCCGGCTTCCACGCCGAGCGGTGGGAGCTTCGAGTTCGAGCTGGATTTCAGCGAGGCCGTGGAGGAGTCCCCTCCCGCGCGTCCCGCCGCGCCGCCGCCCGCCGTGGCCGCCAGGTCGAGCGGTGGAGCCTTCGAGTTCGACCTGGACTTCAGTGAGGCCGTGGAGGAGTCCCCTCGCGCAGCGCCTCCGCGCCCGGCCGCGCCGCCGCCTCCTCCGGCGTCCAAGCCGAGCGGTGGGAGCCTCGAGTTCGAGCTGGATTTCAGCGATGCCGTGGAGGAACTCCCTCCGGCGGCGCCGCCTCCGACGCGGACCTCGCCTCCTCCGCCTCCGTCCGCCACTCGCCCCGCTGGTGGCGGCCGCGAGTTCGACCTGGACCTGTCGGGGATGGGCACGAGTCCCTCTCCCGGAGTCGCGGCGCCTCGGATGCCCGCGCCGCCTCCCGCCGCGGCCCGTCCTCCGCCTCCGCCCGCCGCGTTCCAGCCTCCACCGCCGCCGCCCGCGTTCCAGCCGCCGCCTCCGTCGCCCGTGGCGGCCGCGTCGCTGCCCAACGTGCGCCGCGAGGCCCCTCGGGCTCCCGAGCCGGTGGGGACTCCCACGTTGCTCTCGCCGGCGTCAGCGAAGCCCGCGACACCGCTCGCCGCGCCCGCGCTGGATGAGCGGGGCCTGCCGAAGACGGTCTTCCTCCCGCCGCCTCCGCAAATCGTGGGCACGGGGCCCGTCATCGGCATCGACCTGGGCACCACCAACTCGTGCGTGGCGCTCTTGTCCAACGGGCGCCCGATGGTCCTTCGCTCGCGCGAGGGCTACAACACGATTCCGTCGGTCATCTCGCTCAACGCGCAGAACAAGCTGCTCGTCAGCCACCGCGCGAAGAACCAGCTCGTGTTGCGCCCGCAGCACACCATCTACGGCGCGAAGCGACTGGTGGGTCGTCCCTACGACAGCGCCGTGGTGAACCAGGTCCGCGAGCGCTTCCACTACGAAATCGTCCCCGACGCCGCCGGCCGCGCCGCCGTGCGACTGGCGGACAGCGTGCTCTCGTTGGAGGAGGTGCAGGCCATCATCCTCCGCGAGTGCAAGGAGATGGCGGAGGCCCACCTCAACCAGAAGGTGGAGCGCGCGGTGGTGACGGTGCCCGCGTACTACTCCGAGCCGCAGCGCGAAGCGGTGCGCAAGTCCGGCATTCTCGCGGGCCTCAAGGTGGAGCGCATCCTCAACGAGCCCACCTCGGCGGCGCTCGCGTATGGCCTCAACCGCGAGCTGAACAAGAAGGTCCTCGTCTACGATTTGGGCGGCGGTACCTTCGACGCCACCATCCTCAAAATCGAGAAGAACGTCTTCGAGGTGCTCGGCACCGGCGGCGACATCTTCCTGGGCGGTATCGACTTCGACAACCTCATCGTCGACTTCCTCCTCCAGCGCTTCCAGGAGAAGGAGGGCATGGCCTTCAACGGCGACGGCATCGCCCTGTCGCGCGTCAGCGACGCCGCCGAGCGCGCGAAGATGGCCCTCTCCGAGCGCGCCAGCTTCGAGGTCCACATCCCCATGTTGATGATGGACGATGCGGGCCGCCCTCGTGACTTGCGCGTCGTGATGACGCGGCAGGAGCTGGAGAAGATTTGCGACCCGCTGCTCAGCCGCACCGTGGACGTGGTGCGCGACGTGCTGCTGGACGCGAAGCTGAAGGCCAGCGAGGTGGACGACATCATCCTCGTGGGCGGCATGAGCCGCATGCCCCTGGTGCGCGAAAAGCTCAAGGGCTTGTTCGGCAAGGGCCCGCAGGCGAGCGTCAACGCGGACGAGGCCGTCGCCCTGGGCGCGGCGCTCTACTCGGGCTCGGTGGACAAGGTGAGCAGCGTGGTGCTCATCGACGTGTTGCCCATGACGGTCGGCGTGGCGATGCCCGGTGGCGTCTTCAAGCGCGTCATCGAGCGCAACAGCCCGCTGCCCGCGCAGCGCTCCTTCGCCCTCAACACGACGAAGGACAACGAGGAGTTCCTGGAGCTGTCCATCTTCCAGGGCGAGGACAACCACATCTCCGCCAACGAGTACCTGGGCACGGTGCGCATCGAGGGACTGCCTCGGGGGCCGAAGGGTTCGGTGCGAGTCGCCGTCACCATCAAGCTCGATTCGGAGTGCGTGCTGCATGTCGAGGCTCGCGAGTACTCCACGCGCAAGGAAGTGAAGGCCACGCTGGCCACGCGCTACTCACCCGAGGAGCTCCAGAAGCAGCTCCAGGTGAGCAAGGAATCGGTGAAGGCCGCCGAGGAGCGCCGTGGCGCGGACCTGAAGGAGCGCGCGGGTGGCTTCTGGGGCTTCGTGAAGAAAGCGCTGGGCCGCAAGTAGCGGGCACGCCGAGGGACGAAAGGACCGTACGTCTTGAGCCAGCACACTCCCTCCCGTCGGCGCTGCTCCTTCTGCGGCGCCCCCGAGCATCAGGCGGGCCCGCTGCGACAGGGCACCGGCGGCGCCACCATCTGCGATGCGTGCGTGGTGCGCCTGTTCGCCGAACTGGACCGGCAAGCCTTCGCCCCCGGCCCGAATCCGAAGGGGAACACCGCCACGCTCCACAGTGGCTCGGACGACGCCTGACCTCGGGAGTTCCATGTCGTCCGTCTCAGCGCCCCGGTACCTGACGCGCTTCCAGTGCCTCGCGGACGCGTGCGAGGACACCTGCTGCGCGGGGCTCGTCGTGCCGGTGAGTGATGCGCGCTGGCGCATCCTTCGCGACGTGGTGGCCGGTGGGCCCGATGCGGCGCGAGTCGAAGCGCTCGTGGTGCCGGACCCGGGCAGCGGCTCGGGCGCGGAGGCCGCGTACATCACCAAGCGCGAGGACGGGAACTGCTCGTTCCTCGACGAGCGCAAGCTGTGCGCGCTGCACCGGAAGTATGGCGAGGTCGCGCTGCCGGATGCGTGCGCGATGTTTCCGCGCGTGGCGACTCGCAGGGCAGGGCGGCTGGAGGTGACGGGCTCGTTCGGCTGTCCCGAGGTGGTGCGGCTGTGTCTGCTCGCGGAGGATGCGCTGGAGCAGGTGCCGGTGGACGCCTCGCTCGCGGCGCGGCCGGAGATTGCCCGGGTGCTGGGGGGCGAGGACGCGTGGATGGTGCACTCGGAGCGCGTGCGCGCCGTGGCGCTGCGCATCCTGGAGCGGCGTGAGCATCCGTTCGCCTCGCGGCTGTTCATGCTGGGAGAGCTGGCGCGGCGGCTGGGGCCCTTCTACTTCCGGGGCACCGAGGTGTTCCGGGAGGAGGGCGCGGAGGCGCTGTTGACCCAGACGCTCGCGACGTTCGAGGACGCGGAGACGCTGGCCGCGTTGCATGCGGCGGTCTCCCAGGTGTCGCTGCCTGGAGGACCGTGGGCGGGCATCTGCGGCATGGTGCTGAGGTCGCGCGTGGGGGCCGTGGGCAGCGAGCGATTCAGTGGCTGGGCTCGCGCGGTGCTGGCGTCCTACGGAGGGCCGCAGGCGGCGCCGGACGACGTCTGGGCCCGTTATGCGGCGCGCAGGGCTCGACTGGAGCCCGTGCTGGGCGAGCGCGTGGAGCAGTACTTCCGGCACCACGCGGTGAACCACTGGCTGCGCCATCCGTTCACCGATGCGCCGTCGGTGCTCGACTATGTCTTCAAGCTCGCGCTGCGGGCGGCGGTGTTGCGCTGGGTGCTGCTCGGCCACCCGACGGTGGTGGCGCTGTGCGAGCGCGACGACCTCGCGGCCACGGAGGATGCTCGCGCCCAGCTCGACGCGGCGGCGGTGGAGTGCTTCCAGTTGAGCGCGAAGCACCTCGAACAGTCTTCCGAGCTGCACACGCTCGCCCAGGGACTCTCGGGCGGCGCGGGGCCGGACTCGCTGCCCCGGATGCTCGTGCTCCTCCAGGGACTCTGAGTCTCCGCGCGCTCAGGTCGCCGAGCGCGGCTTCGCGCCCAATCGCTCCATCGCCTGACGGAACACGGCGTAGTCCTGCGCGCCCTGGATGCCGAAGCGGTCTCCGAGCACGAACGTGGGCACCGCGCTGACGCCCATCTCCCGCGCCTCGCGCACCGCGTCGTCCACCACCTTCTCGAAGTGCCCACCCTCCACGGCCTGCTGGAGCGCGTCCGGCTCCAGGCCCACTTCCTCCGCCGCGCCGCGCAGCGTCTCCCACTGCCAGAGGTCCTGTCCCTCACTCCAGTACCGACGCAACAGGGCCGCATGGTACGGCTCCAGCTTGCCCTGGGTTCGCGCGTACTCGGTGGCCTGGTGCGCCCGCTTCGTGGACGGAATGACGTCCCGGTCCACCATCTTCAACCCCGCCTGCGCCGCGCGCAGCTTCAGCGGGTTGTTGGGGTCCTTCATCTTCTCGCGGATGTGCGCGGGCAGGGGCAGCCCCTCGGGCGGCGTCTCCGGGCGCAGGAAGAACGGACGCCAGTCCACCTGGAGGTCGTACTCCTGGCTCAGCTTTTTGACTTCCTGCAGGCCGACGTAACACCAGGGACAGACGAAATCGGACCAGACGCGGACGGTGACGGGTTCGCTCATGGCCCTCTCATTAACCCGGGCATACACGGGCCGCTCGCATGTTCCGAGGCCCCAGGGTGGACAGCGTCCAGAGGAGCGGGCACGGTCCACCCCCGTATGCCCCCAACCCGAGCGCTCGCCTGGAGGCCAGCGCCTGGGTCCACCCCAGGAGGACACCTTGTCGCTGTCGCTTGTCGCGGCCCTGGCCATCGCCGCCTCTCCGGCGCCCGCCCGGCCCCAGCCGTTCACCCACCACGACATGATTTCGATGCGCCGGCTGAGCAACCCGCGCGTCTCCCCGGACGGCAAACAGGTCGCCTACGTCCTGCGCTCCACCGACCTGGAAGCCAACCGGGGCCGCAATGACTTGTGGCTCGTCAACATCGACGGGAGCGGCTCGCGCCAGCTCACCTCGCATCCCGACTCGGACTCGGACCCCACCTGGGCCCCGGACGGCAAGAGCCTCTTCTTCCTCTCCTCGCGCGGCGGCTCCTCGCAGGTGTGGCGCCTGCCCGTGGACGGCGGCGAGCCCCTCGCCGTGACGAAGCTCCCCCTGGACGTGGGCAGCTTCCGCCTGTCCCCCGACGGCACGCGGCTCGCCGTGTCCATGGACGTGTTCCCCGACTGCACCTCCGGGCTGGAGTGCAACACCCAGCGCGAGACGGAGCGCTCCAAGCGCAAGTCCACCGGCCGCACCTACGACAAGCTCTTCGCCCGTCACTGGGACACGTGGAAGGACGGAAAGCGCTCGCACGTGTTCGTCGTCCCCGTCGCCGGCGGCACGCCCGTGGACGTGATGAAGGGCATGGACGCGGACGGCCCCACCAAGCCCTTCGGCGGTCCGGAGGAGTACACCTTCACCCCGGACAGCAAGAGCGTGGTCTTCACCGCGCGCGACGTGGGTCGCACCGAGTCCTGGTCCACGGATTTGGACCTCTTCGTGTCCCCGGTCGACGGCAAGGCGAAGCCGCGCAAGCTCACCGAGAAGAACCGCGCCACCGACACCAGCCCCGTCTTCAGCCCCGACGGCAAGACGCTCGCGTACCTCGCCATGGCCCGCCCGGGCTTCGAGGCGGACCGCTACCGCGTCATCCTGCGCACGTGGCCGGGTGGCCAGGAGCGCGTGCTCGCCGAGGACTGGGACCGCTCCGCCGGCTCGCTCGCGTGGAGCCCGGACAGCAAGACGCTGTACGCGTCCGCGGGCCACATCGGCCTGGTGCCCCTGTTCGCGCTGGACGTGGCGAGCAACCAGGTGCGCCAGCTCACCAAGGACGGCACCGACGACTCACCCCAGCCCGCGGCCAATGGCAGCCTGGTCTACGTGCATGACGACCTGGACTCGCCCGCGGACCTGCACGTCCTCAACGCGGACGGCACCTCCAAGCAAATCACCCAGGTGAACCAGGACGCGCTCGCGCGCATCCGCTTCGGCGGCTTCGAGCAGTTCGAGTTCCCCGGCTGGAACAACGAGACGGTGCGCGCCTACGTCGTGAAGCCGGTGGACTTCGACCCGAAGCGCCAGTACCCGCTGGCCTTCCTCATCCACGGCGGACCGCAGGGCTCCTTCGGCAATCACTTCCATTACCGGTGGAACCCCCAGGTCTACGCGGGCCGGGGCTACGTGGCCGTCATGGTCGACTTCCACGGCTCCACCGGCTACGGGCAGGCGTTCACCGACTCCATCCGTGACGACTGGGGCGGCAAGCCGCTGGAGGATTTGCAGAAGGGCCTGGCCGCCGCGCTGCAGCGCTACCCCTTCATCTCCAAGGAGAAGAAGTGCGCGCTCGGTGCCAGCTACGGCGGGTACATGATCAACTGGATTGCCGGCAACTGGCCGGACGGCTTCAAGTGCCTGGTCAACCACGACGGCATCCTCGACGAGCGCATGGGCTACTTCGACACCGAGGAGCTGTGGTTCCCGGAGTGGGAGCACAAGGGCACGCCGTGGGAGAACCCGGAGGGCTACGGCAAGCACAGCCCCATCAACCACGTGGCGAAGTGGAAGACGCCGATGATGGTGGTGCACGGCGGTCAGGACTTCCGCGTCGTGGAGACGCAGGGCCTGGGCACCTTCACCGCGCTCCAGCGCAAGGGCATCCCCTCCAAGCTGCTCTACTTCCCGGAGGAGAACCACTGGGTCCTGCGTCCCGCCAACAGCATCCAGTGGCACGACGAGGTGCTGGCCTGGCTGGACCAGTGGACGCGCAACTAGGCGCGTGACACCCCGGGGCCCGCGTCAGGCGAGCGGGCCCCGGTGGCCTCTTCTTCAGGGAACGACGAAGCAGTCGTCGATGCAGCGCTCCAGGTACTCGGAGCAGCTCTTGTCGGCGGCGCAGTCGGCACACTCCGCCACGGCGTCCTTCCGGTCGTCGGAGTCGCGGTCATCCACCCAGTCGTTGATGGTGTCCGCGCACTTTCCCGTGTCGAGTTTGGAGTCGAAGCACTCCTTGCGATGGTCACAGATGGTGTCGGCGTTGCTGGAGCAGCCGGTGAGCACCGCGCTGAGCGCCAGGAGGGTCGTCACTGCGAGGTTTCGGATGGACATGGGGCGGTGTCCTAGCGCACCCAGTCATCTTCGGGAAATAGCCCTTCTTGCTCAGTGTCGAGCGGCCTGCCGTGGGGGCTGAGGTCGGACGACCTTGACGGGACGCGGAGGAGGCGGTGGTGGGCGG
>NZ_VIFM01000411.1 GCF_006636215.1 Myxococcus llanfairpwllgwyngyllgogerychwyrndrobwllllantysiliogogogochensis
GACGGGGGCCGAGGGAGGGGGCGTCTCGCGGCAGGCGGAGACGAGCGCGAGGAGGAGCAACGGGCGATGAAAGGTGGCGCGGAGCACGTGCCCGGTCTAACGGGTGCGTGAAGCTCTTTCAAATGGCGAGGAGCAATCCAAGGGCCCAGGGGATGACTCATGGTCCATTTGGGCGTTGGACCCTTATCACCCTTGTTGGTAGAAGAGCGCGCGGCCGTACACGGTGCGGCTCTGTGGGAGGCAGCAACTTTGCGGGAGAAATTGAAGGCGCTGGCGGAGCTTCAGAATGTGGACCTGGAGGTCGCATCGCTCCGGAAGGCCGCGGACGTCCACCCCCGTCAGATTGCCGAGTTGGAGCGGGAGTTGGGTGTAGCTCGCAGCGCCATCGAGGCTGAGCGCGCGCGTGTCACTGACATGGAGCGGCAGAAGGCGGAGCGCGAGCAGAACATCACGGACGAGAAGGACAAGGTGAAGAAGTGGGAGGCGCGGCTGAGCGAACAGCGCTCCACCCGCGAGTACTCCGCCCTCGCCCGTGAAATCGATATCGCCAAGAAGGCCAACCTGACGATGGCCGAGGAGCAGGTGGAGCTGATCAAGCAGCTCGGCCTGGCTCGCGAAGCCCTCAAGGGGAAGGAGGCCGACTTCGGAACGAAGCAGCAAGGCCTCTCGGCGCGAATGGCGGAGCTGCGCGGCAAGCTGGGCGAGTCCGAGGCGCAGGTGAAGACGCTCGAGGGCCGTCGCTCGGGTGTCGCGAGCGCCGTCGATTCGAACCTGCTGCGGCGCTACGAGGTCATCCGCAAGAAGAAGCTGCCCGCGCTGGTCGGCGTGGTGGCGGGGACCTGCCAGGGCTGCAACATGAACGTGCCCCCGCAGCTCTACAACAACCTGCGCACCTCGCTGGGCACGGACGTCTGCCCGTCCTGCAACCGCATCATCTACGCGGTGGAAGCCCTCCAGGAAACACCCGCGGCGGCGAAGTAGGCCGCGATGCCCGCACCGTCCCTCGTCGACATCCTCCGCCACATCGCGCGTGAGGAGCCGCTCTCGTCGACGGTGCGCACCTTCCGCGGACTCACGCGGGAGCGACTGGGTCAGCTTCTCGACGAAGCCGCCACCCGTCTGGGCCCTCCCTCGAGGGCCGAGGACGGAGTGACGGCGACCTCGGCTCCCGCCTCGACAGCGGTGGAGCCGTCCCCTCCTTCCGAGCCGCTTCCTCGCGTGCGCGTCTATTCGGACGGCGCCGCGAGAGGAAACCCCGGGCCCGCGGGCGCGGGCGCGGTGGTGACGGACCCCGAAGGCCACGTGGTGGCGCGACTGGGCCGCTTCCTCGGGACGCAGACGAACAACTCCGCCGAGTACCAGGGGCTCCTGCTGGGCCTGAAGCACGCGAAGTCGATGGGCGCGCGCGAGGTGGACGTCTACGCCGACAGCGAGCTGCTCATCCGCCAGCTCGGTGGGCAGTACCAGGTGAAGAGCATGACGCTGAGGCCCCTCTTCGAGGAGGCGCGGCGGCTGCTGGGACTTTTCACCAAGGTGAAGCTCCACCACATCCCCCGCGCGAAGAACGCCGAGGCGGATGAGATGAGCAACCGCGCCATCGACGAGCGGATGTAGTCCCCCAAGCCTCGCGAACCCCCTGGAGTGGACCGCTGTCCCGAGCCTGTTGTAAGGGACAGGTGCCGGAGTGGTCCGGGTGAACGCCGGCCACCGCAGTCACGGGTGGCGGGAGGAAAGTCCGGGCTCCATAGGGCAGGGTGCTGGCTAACAGCCAGTCGAGGCGACTCGCAGGAAAGTGCCACAGAAAACAGACCGCCTGTTCCCGCAAGGGGGCGGGTAAGGGTGAAACGGTGCGGTAAGAGCGCACCGCGTCTGGGGTGACTCAGACGGCACGGTAAACCCCACCTGGAGCAAGAGCCAATAGGAGCGCGTCCCCGCTGTCCGGGGGACAGGGATTGCCCGTCCCATGCGTTCGGGTTGCTCGCTGATGAGGCCCCTGGGTAACCAGGGCCCTAGATGAATGTTCATCGCCCGTTCCGAAAGGGGCGGGGACAGAACTCGGCTTACAGGGCCACTCCGGCGCTTTTCCTGTGAGCCCAAACATGGACCGTCAACGACGGCTGGCGCTGTCCGCCACCGCGTTGGCCCCATCGGGCGCGTCTCGCTTGGCGGCTCACGCGGCCAGCGACCTGGGCACCTTCATGGGCGGCACCGGCTTCACCACGCCCTGGGTCATCGAGCCGAGGTGCCCCATCCACTGCCGATGCTCCGCCTCGAAGGGCTGGTACTCGAGGTAGACGTCGCCGAAGGCCCCCGCGTCCGGAGTGCTTCGCAGCCAGAGGCGCAGCACGCCGTCGGCACGTATCTCCGCCAGACCGATGGTGCCTTCGGGAACCTCGGTGACTGAGGGAGGCGGTGGTCCTTCCTCCTCGGCGGAGCGTGTCCGGAACGCAGCGAGCTGCTCGCGCACCCGCGCAAGCGCTTCGCTCTGGGACAGATCCCCTCGCGCCTCGAGCTTCCAGAGGAGCTCCGGGAGCACCTGGGACATGAGCACCTCCACCGCCGAGACACTCCACCCGTGGCGACGGGTGCTCGTTCGCAGACACGCGCTCAGCTGTTCCAGTTCGTCCGAGGACTGGAGCGCGTCGGGCCGTGCGAGCCACGTCTCGTAGAACACCTGGAGGAACCACGCCTGCTCGTGCCGGACGACCACCACGGACCTGTTCCAGTCCCACACGGGGCTCAAGCCCACCTGCCGCGGGTTCCAGGACCTGAAGCCGGAGTCGCCCAGGAATCGCGACAGCTCGCTCCAACGCCGTGTCGGTTCGGAGAGCGAGTCGACGTGCTCACGACACCGTCGCATGTCGTCGGCCGTGGCCCGAGGGTCGATTGCCACCAGGAGGCACGCCTTCTCCCGCGCCCCCTGGACGACCGCGGCGCGCAGTGCCGCCAGCGCTCGGCGCTCCGCCTCGAGCCGCTTCTCGGACTCACGACCCGCGAGCCACTCGCCCGCGAAGAAGAACAAGGCAGCCACCGCCGCGCACCCCACGGAGGCGGCCATCGGCAGGCCCCACGTGAGTGGGACTCCTTCCAATCCCCGCTCCGAGAAGACGTACCGCCAACCCACCCAGAGCGAGAGCGGCACAGGCACGATTGCCACGAACAACGTCCCTCGCAGCAGGGCCGCGTGAAGTCGCGTGGCCCGGTGGCGATGCGCTTCCCCACTGAAGCCCAGGGTGACGACGACTCCGAACAGGAGGGCGACGCCCAGCGCCAGCCCCGCCAGAATCCCGAGCACCACCCAGGCCGTGTCCATCACACTCCCACGACTTCAGTGGGCCACGGGGACCTGGGCGATGAGGATGCGGTCCCTTCCGTCGTTTCGCACCGCGTCCCGGTTCGTCAGCGGCAGGCGGGCATCCGTCTTCGGGTCCCACAGGCCCAGCCAGATGTTGAGGGCCTTCGGGTTGGCGTCGGCGGGGAGGTAGATGGAGAACTCGTCCTTCACCGTCTCGCCCGGCTTCCACTGTGACGTGGGCAACATGCCGTTGGCCGGCATGTGGTCCAGGTTCATCCGCTCCATGCGCCCGCCGGCGTCCTCGACGTGGACGAAGATGAGGTAGTCGGCGTCCAGGGCCTCGAGCACCTTGAAGTAGACGGTGACCTGGGCCCGCTCCCCGGGCGTCAGCCGCCCGGGTTGCACGGTGGCGGCGACCAGCTCCACCTTGCCGCCCAGGTTTGCGCCATTGCGCACGGACAGGGCTGGTACCTGGGTGACGGTGGCGGCTCGCCGCTGCTCGGGACTCGCACCACCCGGGGCCTCGACGATGCAGGCACTTCCCAGCAGGAGGACCGACGAAAGCATGACGGTGGGGAGCTTGAGGCGCATGGCACGTCGGTTCTACTCGGCCACGGGCGCTGCATCCACCGGCGTGTTGGTGTATGCGGAGCGGCGCACATGAAGACCCCCAATGCCCTCGACGCCCTGACCGCTCAGGTGCCGCCCTCCGAGAAGGAGGCCGCCCGGCTTCGCGAGGTGGACGAGGCCCACGCCCGCGCCCAGGAGCTGGCCCGTCAGCGAGAGGAGGCCGCCCGCGCCGCCAGGACCACCACCGACTCGGGCGAGCGCGCCCGGCTGGAGGAGCAGGCCCGGGTCCTCAAGGAGCGTGAGGAGGAGGAGAAGCGCGCCGAGTACCGCGCGAAGAAGGCCGCCGATGAAGAGGCCCGGGAGCGGCGCAAGCGAGAGCAGGCCGAGGCCCAGAGGCTCGTGGAGGACGAGCGCGCCCGGGAGGCCGCCGTCGTCGAGGAGGCCCGTCGCGCCGAGGAGGCCGCCGCCCGCGCCAAGGTGGATGCAGAGGCCGGCCGTACGCTGGCCCAGGGCCTGGACAAGACGCGGAGCCAGGGCTTCATGGCCCGCCTCAACGGCCTGTTCGGCCAGCAGCGGCAGGTGGACGAGTCCGTGCTGGTGGAGCTGGAGGAGATTCTCTTCACGGCGGACATCGGCGTGCGCACGGCCAGCGAGCTGGTGGAGGTGGCGCGCGAGAAGCTCAAGCGCAGCGAGCTGAGTGACTCCCATCGCATCAAGGACCTCATCCGCACGGAGGTCGCCCGCATCGTCGACCTGCCCGTGCCGCGCTCGCTGGAAGGCGGCGGACCGCCGCACGTCGTCATGGTGGTGGGCGTCAACGGCGCGGGGAAGACGACGACCATTGGCAAGCTCGCCGCGAAGCTCACGGGCGAGGGCAAGAAGGTCATCCTGGCCGCGGGCGACACGTTCCGCGCCGCCGCCACCGAGCAGCTCGACGTGTGGGCCGAGCGCGCGAAGGCGCAGTTGGTGAAGGGCACCGAGGGTGGCGACCCGGGCTCCGTCATCTTCGACGCCATCAAGAAGGCCCAGGCCGAGGGCGCCGACGTCGTCATCGCCGACACGGCGGGCCGGCTGCACACCAAGGCGCCGCTGATGGAGGAGCTGAAGAAGGTCAAGCGCGTCATGGACAAGGCCATGCCCGGCACGCCGCACGAGGTGCTGCTCGTGCTGGACTCCACCAACGGGCAGAACGCCATTCAGCAGGCCAAGCAGTTCCACGAGGCCGTGGGCATCACCGCCATCGCGCTGACGAAGCTGGACGGCACCGCCAAGGGCGGCGTCATCATCGGCATCTGCGACGAGCTGAAGCTGCCCGTCGTATGGGTCGGCGTGGGCGAGAAAATCGCGGACCTGCGCCGCTTCGAGCCGCGCGAGTTCGTCCAGGCGCTCTTCGACTGACGCCCTGCCCTCACTGCCCCAGCAGCGAGGGCAGAATCGACTCGAGCAACTCCTTCGTCTGCGGGTCCAGGTTGTCCACGTCCAACCCGCTTCCGGCGCCCAGCGTGCCCATCACCGCGTCCAGGTTGGGCAGGCCCAGGTCATCATCGCCACGGGCCTCGTTCCACCAGCGCACGCGCAGCCGCTCCAGGGCCTTCGCGTTCCCAGGGCTCGCCTTGGCCAGCTCCTTGGTGAAGCACTCCTTGCACGTCCACTTGAAGCGGTACGTGTCCACGTAGGAACGCAGGCCCTGGAAGAACGCGGTGTCGCCCACCAGCTTGCGTGACGCGTGGTGCAGCAGCGGCGCCTTGCCGTACACCAGCGCCCCGTACTCCGTCTCGTTGTCGAACGCGCTCGTGGGCCGGTCCGCTCGCGCGTCCTCGCCGCCCGCCAGCCGGTACATGTGGTACGGCGACACCAGCAGCTCGCGCCGGAGCGCCTCCGCCGCCGCCTTGCCGTGCTTCCACTCGATGTAGAGAAGCGCGGCGTACTGGGCCAGCGACTCGTCCACCACGGGGGCGTGGATGGGGTCCGAACCCACGAGGCCCGCGAAGTACTGGTGCGCCACCTCGTGCGCGACGGTGAACTCCAGCGTGCGCTCCAGCGAGCCACTCAGTTGTGTCAGGGGCGCGGAACCCGCGGGGCCCAGCATCGCCAGCACTTCCTTCAACTGCTCCACGTCCACCTGGCCGGCCACCAGTTCGAACGGGTCCACCACGCCGCGATACAGCATGCTCGACACGGTGATGAGGCCGGGGAACTCCATGCCTCCCGCCCCGCCGGACAGCGGCGCCTCCACCACCCGGAAGTGCGTGTACGGCAGCGGCCCCAGGCGCTTCTCGAACTCCGCCAGCGCCGACGAGGCGTATTTCAGCACGCGCTCGCCCACCTCCTTGTCCTTCACCGCGTAGTGGCTCTCCACCGTGACGCCGTTCACCGTGGCCGTGGACACCTCGTAGCCCTTGGACACGAGGATGGGGAAGTCGCGCACCGCGCCCGCGGCGAAGGCGAAGCGCACGCGGCCGTCGCGCTCGGGCACCTCGCCCATCGCCACACCCGTGGCATGCACGGACCAGCCCGACGGCACGGTGATGGAGGCCAGCACATGCGCCGGCGCATACAACGCCAGGTCTCCGATGCCCTGCGGCCCCGCCCAGGGCTGGCCCTTGTCGTCCAGCGGCGGAACCTGGGGCACGACGCCGACCAGGCTCATGAAGTCCGCCGTGACAGAAAAGGCCCCGTGGTCGCCCTTCGGCCCCTGCCCTCCACCCCCGAGGAGCGTCGCCGCGGGCTTCTCCCCCTTCGGGGCGACGGCCCGGACGGCCACGTCCAGCACCGCCGCCGCGCCCGGAGGCACCGGGTCCACCAGTCGATAGCGGTACAGCGTGGGCTCCGGCTGCTCCAGGACGATGGGCTGGCGCCCCAGCCGCGCATCGGACAGCACCACCCGCTTGCCCCCCTGCGCGTTGGGTGTCACCCGCAGGTACAGCTCCGTCAGCGGCTTGTCGCGGGCCATCACCTCCACCTGCACCCGCCCCTTCGCCTCGCGGGAGACAGGGTCCACTTCCAACTGCACCCGGTAGCGCGGCAGTTCATCCAGTGGCCCCAGCGCCTTCGCCGCGCGCTCCCGCTCGGCGGGCTTGAGGTGCTGGAGGCTCAGCTGCACCTCCGGGGAGACCTCTTCTCCTCGAGCGGGCTGCCCGAGGAGCATGCACCACGACAGCAGGCCAGGCAGGAGCGTCCGCATGCGCGCATGCTAATTGACCCGGGGCACCACGGCTCGTCTAGCCTTCGTGGGCATGCACTCTCGAACGCTTCTCCTGGCCGCTGCCCTCGGGTGGATGGCCTGTGCGCGGAACGTCCCCGCGGCCGCCCCCACCCCCTCTGT
>NZ_VIFM01000412.1 GCF_006636215.1 Myxococcus llanfairpwllgwyngyllgogerychwyrndrobwllllantysiliogogogochensis
CCCCCTCCCCTACCCCCGCCGCGAAGGCCGCTCCCGCGAAGGCCAAGGGCTCCGCGCTCACTCCGGTGACGAGCGTGGAGGGCATCACCGAGTACCGCCTCGCCAATGGCATGCGCGTGCTCCTCTTCCCCGACCCGACCAAGCCCAACGTCACCGTGAACGTGACGTACTTCGTGGGCAGCAAGCACGAGGGCTATGGCGAGACGGGCATGGCCCACCTGCTCGAGCACCTGATGTTCAAGGGCACGCCCACCACCAAGAACGTGCCCCAGGCGCTCACCGAGCGGGGCGCCCGCCCCAATGGCACGACGTGGCTGGACCGCACCAACTACTTCGAGACGCTGCCCGCCTCGGACGAGAACCTGCGCTGGGCGCTGTCCTTCGAAGCCGACCGCATGGTCAACAGCTTCATCGCCAAGAAGGACCTCGACAGCGAGATGACCGTCGTCCGCAACGAGTTCGAGTCCGGCGAGAACGACCCGGGCAGCATCCTCCAGGAGCGCGTCCTCAGCGCCGCGTACATCTGGCACAGCTACGGCAAGTCGACCATCGGCGCGCGCTCGGACCTGGAGAACGTGCCCATCGACCGGCTCCAGGCCTTCTACCGGAAGTACTACCGCCCGGATAACGCGATGCTGGTGGTGGCCGGCCGCTTCGACGAGGCGAAGACGCTGGGTTTCATCCAGTCCTCCTTCGGCAAGCTGAAGAAGCCCGCCGCGCCCCTGCCCGTCACGTACACCGCCGAGCCCACCCAGGACGGTGAGCGCGAGGTGACGCTGCGCCGCGTGGGCGACAACACCCTGCTCGCCAGCGTGTATCACGTGCCCGAGGGCGCCCACCCCGACTTCGCCGCCATCGACGTGCTGACGCTCGCGCTGGGCGACCACCCGTCGGGCCGTCTCTACAAGGCCCTGGTGGAGACGAAGAAGGCGTCGAACGTGTCCGCGTACAACTACCAGTTCCGCGACCCGGGCATCATCGGGTTCAGCGCGGACATGCGCGAGGACCAGCCCCTGGCCGCCGCGCGCGAGGCGCTGCTGAAGACGGTGGAGGACTCGGCGCGCACGCCCTTCACCGAGGAGGAGGTCTCCCGCGCGAAGACGACGCTCTTGAAGATGATGGAGCTGACGCTGAACAACTCCGAGCGCGCCGCCATCGGCCTGTCCGAGTGGGCCGCCACCGGCGACTGGCGCTTGATGTTCCTGCACCGCGACCGCATCGAGGCGGTGAAGCCCGTGGACGTCACGCGCGTGGCGGCCACCTACCTCAAGGCCTCCAATCGCACGCTGGGCGCGTTCATCCCCACGGCGAAGCCGGAGCGCTCGGAGCTGCCGCCGCCGGTGGAGATGGCGAAGATGATGGACGGCTACAAGGGCCGCGCCGCGGTGGCGCAGGGCGAGGCGTTCGACCCCTCCCCCGCCAACATCGAGGCGCGCGTGCAGCGCGGCGAGCTGCCGGGCGGCATGAAGTACGCGGTGCTGTCCAAGAAGACGCGCGGTGAGATGGTGAACGCGTCCCTGTCCTTCCACTGGGGCACGGAGGCGGCGCTGCGCGGAAAGGCCGACGCGGCGTCGTACGCGGGCCGCATGCTGATGCGCGGCACCAAGAAGCACACGCGGCAGCAAATCCAGGACGAGTTCGACAAGCTGAAGGCGCGCGTCGGCGTGGACGGGGGCCTTGCCGGAGCGTCGGTGTCCATCGAGTGCCCGCGCGCGAGCCTGCCCAAGGTGCTGGCGCTGGTGGCCGAGATTCTGCGCGAGCCCTCCTTCGACGAGAAGGAGTTCACCCTGCTCAAGCAGTCGCGGCTGGCGGACCTGGAGTCGCAGCGCAGCGAGCCGGAGACGCAGGGCAGCATCGCCTTCTGGCGGACGCTGTCGAGCCACTACACGAAGGGCCACCCCTACTACGTGCCCACGCTCGACGAGCGCATCGCCGGCGCGAAGGACACCACGCTGGAGCAGGCCCGCGCCTTCCACAAGGCGTTCTACGGCGGCGCCAACGCGGAGCTGGCCGTGGTGGGTGACTTCGACCCGAAGGAACTCGTGGCCGAGACTGGCAAGCTGTTCGGCGACTGGAAGAGCCCGGCGCCCTACGCGCGCGTGCCGGAGGTCTTCAACGACGTGGGCCCCAAGGCCGTGGCCCTGGAGACGCCGGACAAGGCGAACGCGTACTTCTACGCGGGGCAGACGCTCAAGCTGCGCGAGGACGACAAGGACTGGCCGGCGCTGATGCTCGGCAACTTCGTGCTCGGCGGCGGCTTCCTCAACTCGCGACTGGCCACGCGCATCCGCCAGAAGGATGGCCTGTCCTACGGCGTCGCGAGCAACATCGACCCGGGCGATTTGGACGCGGTGGGCACGTTCATCACCTACGCCATCTACGCGCCGGAGAACGCGAGCCGGCTCGAAACGGCGATGCGCGAGGAAGTGACGAACGTCTTGCAGAAGGACTACTCGGCGGACGAGCTGGAGAAGGCGCGCGCGGGTCTGCTGGAGTACCGGCAGGCGGCTCGGGCGCAGGACGGCAATCTGGCGCGCAAGCTCGCCGGCTACCTGTACCTGGGCCGCACCCTCACCTTCGACGCGGGCGTGGAACAGCAGCTCTCCAAGCTCAAGCCGACGGACGTGCGTCAGGCCATGTCGCGACACCTGGACTGGACGAAGGTCACCCAGGTGAAGGCGGGTGACTTCGCCACCGCGGAGAAGAAGGCGAAGGCCCCCGTACCGGCTCAGGCCGCGCCGTGACGCGGTGACTGCTCACCCTTCACGGGGTTGAGCGCTCAGCCCCGAGGTGCCCGCGTGGCGCCTCGGGGCTTTTTCATGCCCGCGCGCGGGGGCGTGCGCGACGTTGGAGCGGACCTCTCCAACGCCTTACTTCGAGGCGCGTTTCTTCTCTTCCTGGATGACGTCGTTGCACAGGCCGACGCATTCGTCGCAGATGAAGACGTTCGGGCCCGCGATGAGATGTCTCACCTCGCGCTGGTACTTCTCGCAGAACGAGCATTGGACGTTGATGCCGGAGCCGAAGTCCTTCATGGCGTCGGCGATCTTGTCGATCCACAGAGAACTCCAATACGCGAGTGCTCTCTCCGCGTCCTCGGGAGGGACCAGGTGGTTCCGCCATTCGCGGGCCGTGGTTTTTTCAAGGCGGGCCCAGCTCCCATCCGGCGCCACATTCAGGGCCCAACTGTCAGGCTTGCGCTCACCGTCCTCGTAGACACCCAGATGCACCACCAGGCCGTCTGGACCGAGCTCCGCGTAGAGCCCCTCCTTCCGGTCGAATGAGACGCCCTCTGGCAACCACGAGCGGTCGAACCGTTCCTTCTTGTCCATGCGGTGGCACCTCTTCCCGCGAGGCGGATGGAGGAGAAGACCCACGTCGGTGCGGGAACCCGATGGTCCACACGAGAAGATAGCCTTTTCATGAGAGGCTTTCTCTCGGGGGGCACCCGCGGGCGACAGGCTCGAAGTCACATTTCACACATCACGTTTCGCCAACACGTGACGCCCCGGTCATCGTGGGCTCCGTGCTCGCGGCTCGCGAGCGCGCCCTGTGGCCCAGGAAGCCAGACAGCCACGCCAGCACGGCCGCCGCCAACACCACGCCGCCCATCGGCTTCGCGGTGTTGTCATTGAGCACGCTCACCGCCCAGGACGCGGAGGCCGCGGCGGTGAACTGGAGCGCGCCCAGCACCGCGGACGCGAGCCCCGCGTGCGCGGCGTGTCGCTCCAGCGCGATGGCCGCGGAGTTGGGTCCCACCAATCCCAGCGTCGGCACGAACAGGAACAGCGCGGCGGCAATCCCCCAGAAGCCCCCTACCCCACTCCACGTGACTGCCATCACCCCCGCCGCCGTCACCGCATACAGCGTCAATGCCAGACGCAGCAACCGGTGCAACGGGATGTGGCGCAGCAGCTTGCGATTGAGCTGAGCCAGCGCCACCAGCCCCACCGCGTTCGCACCGAAGAACCAGCCGAAGTCCTGCTCCTTCACGCCATGCAGCGTGATGAACACGAACGGCGCGCCCGCGATGTATGCGAACATTCCCGCGTACGCGAAGCCACCCGCGAGCGCCGGGCCGACGAAGTCCGCGTCCCGCAGCAGCTCCCCCAAGCGCGCGCGCATGCTCTTCGTCTTCGAGTGCTCGGGCGCGGTCTCCGGCAACACCCTCCACGTGGCGACCAGCGCCACCGCGCCGATGCCCGCGAGCAACACGAAGATGACCCGCCAGCTCGTGTGCTGGAGCACGAAGCCGCCCAGCAACGGCGCGAGTACGGGCGCCACGCCCACCACGAGCATCAAGCGCGACATCGTCCGCGCCGCGTCCGCGCCGGACCACAGGTCCCGCACCACCGCGCGCGGCGCCACCAACGCCACCGCGCCACCCAGCGCCTGGAAGAAGCGCATCGCCACCAGCGCCGTCGCCGTGGGCGCGAGCGCACAGCCGAGCGAGCCCAGCACATACACCGCCAGCCCCGCGTACAACGGCCGCGTGCGTCCGAACCGGTCGATGAGCGGACCGGTGAAGAGCTGCCCCAACGCCAGCCCCGCGAAGCACGACGCGAGCGTGAGCTGGATGACGGACTGGGTCGACTGCAGGTCCGTCGCGATGCGTGGCAGCGCGGGCAGGTACATGTCGATGGACAGCGGCGCGAACGCGGTGAGCGCTCCCAGCAGCAGTTCCAGCGACAGGGTGCCCGATGGGGGCGACTTCTTCGTGAGGGTGTTCATGCCATCCCAGGCGTGAGGCGCGCACCGCCGCGCGCGCGAGTTCGTTCAGGGCTCTGGATGCCGAGCAGGCGACCTCTCGGCGGGCCGCTCGCGAGCAACGCGGTGGCGACTCCCTGGGAGGTTCTCCGGAGCTTCATCATCGTCGACGCTGGATTAGCGGCGCGGACCCTGGCTGACCAGCGACACGAGGTTCCACGCAGTGTTCCACGCACGGAACAATCCCCGCGCCTGTCCCCGGCGGGCGTCACAAGTCCTGCCTCCGCCCGTCTTCAGGATGAAGCAGCCGCATGCGGGGGAGGGGAGTGGCCGGGTCCCACCTCCACGCCAACTCACCCCCGGAGGGGCCCGCCTGGCGAAGGCCGGCATGTCAGACCCTCCGGTTATTCCTTTCCCCGTCGCGCACACGGGGGTGCAGGACCCTTCGGAGTCTCGAGCTCGAGTTTACCGTCGCGCCCTCACCGCCACGGTCCCAGGTCCGCCCTCCGTGTGTGCGACACCATGAAGACGAAGCACGCGAGGAGGCAGGGGCCATCTCGCGCGCGCAGGGGGATGGGGCGCCGCGCTCGGGAAGCGCGGGCCCCATGAGGTACCGGCGACGCCTTCGGGCTCGCCCGACATTCTTGAATCGCCATCCACGCCGGAGGGGAGGCCCGTCGCACGGGACTTTCCCTTCCGGAGGATGGCCGGTGCGCGCGAGGCAGGCAGCTCCTCAACCCCTCCCACTGCCCGCCTCGCGCGCTCCCGTAAACCTTCCCTTTGCTTGCCAAGGGGGCGCACCGGAGACATAGGGGACCTCACAGGTCGCGGCGCGCGGAGCGAGGGTGCTCGGTGCCATGACGGAGCGGGCGCCACGTCAGGTCCCGAAACCCTCCGGCGACCCTCGTGAGCAATGGGACTCCGGTACGACGTCATCGTGGTGGGCCTGGGCCATGCGGGCTGTGAGGCGGCGCTCGCCTGCGCGCGCCTGGGCCTGGCCACGCTGGGAATCACGCTCAAGCGCGAGCGCTCCGCGGTGATGAGCTGCAACCCCGCCGTGGGTGGCACCGCCAAGGGCCACCTGGTGCGGGAGCTGGACGCGCTCGGGGGACAGATGGGGCGCGTGGCGGACCTCGCCGGCACGCACTTCAAGACGCTCAACGCCTCCAAGGGCCCCGCCGTCCAGGCGACTCGCGTGCTGTGCGACCGCGAGCAGTACTCCGCCCTGATGCAGTCGGTCCTCTTCAACGAGCCGAACCTCACCGTGCGCGAGGGCGAGGTCTCCACGCTGGTGGTCGAGGAGGGGAGGGTGACGGGCGTGCTGCTCGGCGACGGCACGCAGGTGGCCGCGTCGGCGGTGCTGCTCACCACGGGCACCTTCCTCCAGGCGCTGATGCACGTGGGCGAGAAGAAGGAAGTCGGCGGACGATTGGGTGACGACGCGGCGCGAGGCCTGTCCGATTCGCTGCGCGCGCTTGGCTTCACGCTGGGCCGCTTCAAGACGGGCACTCCGGCGCGGCTCGCGCGCGCGAGCATCGACTGGGATGCGGTGCAGCCGCAGCACGGCGACTTCCCGCCGCGTCCGCTCTCCTGGCGCACGCGCGCGGAGTCGGCCTCGGGGGTGCCGTTTCCGCGTCAGCCCTCGGTGACGTGCGGCATCACGGCCACCACGCTCCAGACGCACCGCGTGCTGCGCGACAACCTCCACCGCTCGCCGCTGTACCAGGGAGAGATTGTCGGCCGGGGGCCGCGCTACTGCCCGTCGCTGGAGGACAAGGTGGTGCGCTTCGCGGAGCGCGAGCGGCACCAGGTGTTCCTGGAGCCCGAGGGCCCCGACTCGCCGCTGGTGTATCCGGCGGGCCTGTCCACCAGCCTGCCCGCGGACGTGCAGCTCGACTTCCTGCGCACCATCCCCGGATTGGAGCGGGTGGAGGTCATCCGCTACGGCTACGCGGTGGAGTACGACTACGCGCCGCCCACGCAGCTCAAGCCCACGCTGGAGACGAAGGCCGTCGCGGGCCTGTTCTTCGCGGGCCAGCTCAACGGCACCTCGGGCTACGAGGAGGCCGCCTTCCAGGGCCTGTGGGCCGGGCTCAACGCGGGCCTCATGGTGAAGGGCGAGCCGCCGCTGCTGCTCGGCCGCGACGAAGCCCATGGCGCGGTGCTGGTGGATGACCTGGTGACCAAGGGCGTGGACGAGCCGTTCCGCATGTTCACCAGTCGCTCCGAGCACCGGCTCCGGCTGCGCGAGGGCAACGCGGACCTGCGGCTGGCGCGTCACGGGCACCGGGTGGGGCTGTTGCCGCGCGAGGCGTTGGAGCGGGCGGAGGCGCGGCAGCGCGCGGTGACGGACGAAGTGACGCGGCTCAAGCGCACGGGCCTGGCGGCGCGGCTGAAGCGGCCCGAAGTCACGTACGGGCAGTTGGGGGAGGGG
>NZ_VIFM01000413.1 GCF_006636215.1 Myxococcus llanfairpwllgwyngyllgogerychwyrndrobwllllantysiliogogogochensis
ACCGCCCCCTCCGCGCCCGTGGGCTCGCCCGGACCTCACGCCGGAGCCACCCCGCTCTCTCGCACCACCGAGCCCGCGCCCAGTGTCCGCGTCATCAACGTCCGCAAGCCGGAAGCCCCACCGGGCCCGCCCGAGTCCGTGGCCGTCGACGACGAGGACTCGCGCTTCTACCCGGAGGAAGCCTCCCCGGGCGGCTGTGCCTCCGGCGAGTGCATCCCCGAACCCGAGCTTCCCGCCGCCGAGCCGGAGCCGGAGCCGCCTCCCGTGCTCGCCACCTCGCCCGCACCCGCGGGGGCACGAGGCCGCGACAACCCGAACCTCCCGCTGATTGAGCGCTGGCGCGCCGCGGTGGAGAGCGTCAAGGCCTCCTCCCTCCGGCACGGCACCGCGCTCGCCAACGGCCGACTCATGTCGATGAAGGCCGGGGAAATCATCCTCGGCTTCCTACCCTCCGCCGGCCTGCACCGGATGACGGTGTCCGCCGCGGCGGGGAAGACCATCATCGACAAGCTCCTCGCCGAGCACTTCGGCCGAGCGGTGAAGCTGTCCTTCCAGGACGTGTCCGCAGACGACACGCGGGCCTCGCTCAGCATCGCCGAGCGTGACGCACAGAGCCGGGCCACCCACGAGAAGAACACCGAGAGCAAGGTGCGCAACCACGCCTCGGTCCGCGCAGTGCTCCTACGACTGGGTGGAGAAATCGAGCACATCCAGATCTACGAGCCCGAGCGCCCCGCCGCCGCCTCGCCCGCCGACGCTCCAATCGAAGCCCCCGACGACAGCGCCTGACTTTGTCCCCGCGCAACGGTAGGGTGCGCGCCACACTCCACGCCCGAGCGGACCCATGAAGGGTGCCGCTCCCCCGAGTACCGAGGAAGCACATGCCTGGCGTCGACCTGAACTACTTCATCCGGCAGGCGAACAAGCTGACGGAGAAGATTGAAGAGCGGAAGCAGCAGCTGGCCGAGGAGACCGTCGAGGCCACGGCTGGCGATGGCCGCGTCACCGTCGTGGCCAACGGCATCCAGGAGATCCGCAGCATCAAGATCAACAAGGAGGTCATCGACCCGAACGACACGTCGATGCTCGAGGACCTCATCATCGCCGCCGTGAATGGCGCCCTGGCGAGCAGCCGTCAGCACATGCAGCGCGAGCTGGCCAAAATCTCCGGCGGCATCAAGATCCCCGGCGTTACCTGATACCGGATGACGCCCGATCCGCTGAACCGCCTCGTCGCCCAGCTCGCGAAGCTGCCGGGCATTGGCGAGAAGACAGCCCAGCGCCTCGCGTTCCACATCCTGCGTGCTCCCGGTGAGTACGCCGCGGACCTGTCGCAGGCCATCCGAGAGGTGAAGGAGAAGGTGCACCTGTGCGTGCGCTGCTTCTCCCTCACCGACACGGAGACCTGTGGCTTCTGCCGCGACCACCGCCGTGACGACCGCGTGCTGTGCGTCGTGGAGACCTTCGCCGACCTGATGGCGCTGGAGCGCACCCGGGAGTTCAAGGGTCGCTACCACGTCCTGCACGGCGTGTTGTCTCCGCTCGAAGGCGTGGGCCCCGAGCAGCTTCGCATCAAGGAACTGCTGGAGCGCCTCAACGACAGCCGGGTGGAGGAGCTCATCCTCGCCACCAACCCGGACGTCGAGGGCGAAGCCACCGCGCTGTACCTGACGCGACTGCTCAAGCCCATGGGCCTGCGTGTCACCCGCATCGCCCAGGGCCTGCCCATGGGCGGTGATTTGGAGTTCGCCGACCAGGCCACGCTGGCGAAGGCACTGTCCGCCCGCCGCGACCTCTGAGCCACCCCGCGGCGCCAAACACCGGCGCCGCGCTTCCTACCGGGTCAGCCGCCAGGCGAACGGCACCAGTACGTTGACCTCCTCGTCGCGATGCGCCGGGAAGCGCAGCCGCTGCGCCTGGGACTGGAGGCAGCGGCCCACCGCCGTCTCGGCCAGCGGTCCGCGCACGCCCGCGCGCACGGCACCCGACGAGACGATGGAGAACTCCACCTGCACCTGCCCTTCGCTCGTCGGCAGGTCCGCGCGGTTCTTCTCGAAGCACGCGGTGATGCGCGAGCGCCCCTTCTCCACCACGCGGGTGATGTCCCCCACGCCCAGCGTCATGCGCTTCTTGGCCGGTGGCGCCTTCAGCGGCTTCTCGGCCACCTCGTCGTCGCCCTTGCCCGGCAGCGCCGCCTGGGCTCCCACGGCCGCCTGCGCGTCGCCTTCGGGGGTGGGCGGGACAGCCTCGGGCCCCTGCACGGTCGTCCGCACGGGCGCGGCCACCACCTCTGGCGGAGTGGGCACCGGGACTGGCTCAGGCTTCTGGACCTTCATGCTCACGTCATTCGCGGGAGCCGTGGGGGCGTGAGCCGCCACCTCGCCACCCGACGACGCGGGCGCGACGAGCTGCCGGTATCCCACGAGCCCCACGCTCGCGAGCAGCAAGCCTCCCGCGAGGCCAACGACGAGCGGACGCCAGCCTCGGGAACGCGGGGCCTCGACGGGTGGAACGGAGGTCTCGGTGGCCGGCGTCTTCGTCGCGGCGGGCACCAGCCCCGATGACGACGCTGGGGAACGGGCCCCCCAGGCGCGCGCGGTGGCGACATCGGTGCTTCCGCCCACGGAGACCGGAGCGCCCACCACGTTCGTCCCCGTCTCCATCAACCCGGTGGCCTGCGTCACGACCCCCAGGGCCGCGGAGAGCGAGGCCAGCGTGGGGATGCGGGTGCGCTCCGTGAAGCGCTCCTCACCGAAATGGGAGCGGAGGAACGCGCTGAGCTGCGGCGTGCCGGCGGCGCTCAGGTGCTCGCCGAGGAAGGCCTCCAGGTCCTCGGCGAACGCCTCCGCCGTGGGGTGACGGTCTTCCGGAAACGGAGACATCGCCTTCAGGACGATGGCCTCCAGTTCGACGGGCAGGTCGGGCCGCAGCTCGCGCGGGCGCTTGAACTCGTTGTGCAAGAGCGCGTTGAGCACCGCGAGGTCGTTCTCTCGCGAGAAGGGCCGCACGTGCGTGAGCGCCTCGAACAGGCTGACGCCGAGCGCGAAGATGTCCGCGCGACGGTCCACCTCCCCGCCCTTCGCCTGCTCCGGCGCCATGTACATGTACTTGCCCTTCACGACGCCGGTGCGCGTGTTGGCGAGCCGCGACTCGGCCTTGGCGATGCCGAAGTCCAGCACCTTCACCTGCCCCTGATACGTCAGGTACAGGTTCGACGGAGAGACGTCGCGGTGGACCACGTTCTGCGGCTGCCCCATGTCATTCGTGAACTCGTGCGCGTAGTGCAGCCCTCGCGCCGAATCGATGAGCACCCGCAGCACAATCGGGAACGGCAGGTACTGCCGCCGACGCCCGGCCAGCCGCAGCGTCGTGGAGAAGTCCTCGCCCGCGAGGTACTCCATGCAGATGTAGTAGCAGCCCTCGGTGAAGCCCAACTCCTGAATCTGGACGATGTTGGGGTGCGTGAGCTTCGCGGCCAGCCGCGCCTCGTCCCGGAACATCTCCACGAAGTCAGGGATGCTCGACAGGTGCGGCAGCATCCGCTTGATGACGACGTTGCGCTCGAAGCCGTCAGCGCCCAGCAGTTTGGCGAGGAAGATCTCCGCCATGCCGCCCTCGGCCAGCTTCCGAACCAGCACGTAGGGCCCATACGGGCGCAGCAGCGGCGGCGGCGCGTCCTCGGAGCCAGGATGTGTCGTCTGGGTGGGTGACATCCTCAAGGCCCTCGCTGTCTCAGGGTGCGGACCGTATGAACATCCGGAGCACCGGGACGGGTCATCTTAAACACCAGCAACGGGGGCGCGCCCACTGGCTCCACCCAGGTATCGAAGCGGTGCTTGCCATCCAGGGAGACGGGACGTCCATTGATGGACAGGCGCGCATTCACGGGCGCCACGCCCGTGGTCCTCACCCTCGACGCGGCCCGCTGGCCGTTGCGCGGCTGCGACACCAGGAGCATCGGTACTGAGTTGTCGTACACCAGCTCGAGCTTGTTCATCCGTCCCCCCTTCAGTTGCTCGCCCGTCGCGGACAGCGGCGTGACGGACCAGAGGTAGCTGCCCTCTCCCAGCGCGCCCGCGTCCAGCGCCGCGCGCGCCTCCGTCACCGTGCGCTCGGCCACTGGCTTCTCCAGCGCGCCCACCCGATACACCGCCACCTTGTACCGCGCCGCCGACGCCTCCTCCGCATAGGTGAACGTCACCGACGGCGGCTTGTCTTGATAGAAGATGGTCGTTTTCTCCAGCCCCTCCGGCACCACGTTGCGCACGCGGTCCAGGTCTCCGCCGAGCCGCTCCGGGGCGAACGTCGCGCTGCCCTTCGCGAGCTCTTTGCCGTCCTTGCCGCGCACCCGCCAGTACAGCAGGCCGCGCGCGGGAGCCGGGACGTTGACGAAGGACTGATACACCGTGCCGGACAGCAGGGGCCGCGTGAAGGCCTCGTCCGAGGCCACCTCCACCGTCACCTCCCCCTCCTTCTCCCAGCCAATGGCCACCTCGGGCATCCCCTGGTGGTAGACCTCCGTGCCGTCTCCCTCGCCGAGCAGCAGCGGCGCGGGTCCGAGCGCCTCGATGCGCGCCTCGCCCGTCTCGCTTGTCACCGTCGCTCGCTCTCCAGCACGCAGCGGCTGGCGCACGTCTCCTCGCACAAGCGTCACCCGCCCTGTGTGCGCATCGACCAGATAGCCCGTCGAGGTGCGCCGCACCGCCAGTCGCGACGCGCCGTCACCCTCCAGTGTGAGCCCGGGCAGCACCACGCGACTCTCGCGTCCCTGCGCGAGCTGGACGCCGAGCCCACCCTGGCGCAGGTCCATCCGGGCCTCGTCCCGCGTGCCCCCCTGCCCCGCGCCCTCCAGCACCATCTCCGCCGAGGGCCCCAGCGACAGCTGCGAGGACGAGCCCTGCAGCATCAGCTCCGCCGTGCCACTGCCGCGCGTGCGCACGCCATCTCCCGGCGCCAGCACGTCGCCCTCCGTGCGCACCGGACGCCAGCGCTTCGCGCCCTTGCCGCGCATCTCCGCGCGCCCCGAACCCAGTCGCACCGTCACCGGAATGGGTGAGAGTTCCACGAGCCGCGAGCCGCGCAGCAGCAGCTCCGCTCGCCCCGCCGATACCTCCACCGAGTCACCCTCCGACGCGCGCAATTGCTGGCCATCCTTGGACACGAACTCGATGGCGCCCAGCTTCACTTCCACGCGGCCGGAGTCCTTCGTCACCTGCACGCTCACCTCGCTGGGCTCGGAGCCCACGCGCGTGAGGCCGAAGGGCGTCAACAGTGTCAGCGACACCTTCTTGCCACTCGAGGGAGCGCCGGCCGGGCGCGCGGGAACTCGCGACAACACGATGCCGCGCTCCACGGTCAGCACCACGCTCCCGGCCTCTTCGCCCACGCCGACGCGTGCGTCAGAGCCCACCTCCACCGAGCGCCCGTCCGCGAAGCGCATCGTCGCCGCGCCCGTCGCGCCCGTCTCCAGCGCGTCACCCGAGTACAGCGGGCCTTCCCGCGCGGGGACCTTCTTGCCACCGCGCTCCACCAGCACCTCGCCAGACAGGCCCTCCAGGCGAGCCAGCTCCACGGAGGGTCCCGCGTCGGGCGAGGCGGGAACCTCCGCGACGGGGCTGGACGGAGTGGTCGCCTCTTCGTCGCAGGCCGTCGCGACGAGCAGGAGGACCAGGAGCCAGGGACGCGCGTTACTCACCGTTGAGGCCTCGGGATGAAATCGACATAGAAGAGGGCTGCTCGCCTTCCCTCAGCGAGGCAGCGAGCCTGGGAAGCGTGTCACTCACCGCCGCTGCCTCGGGAAGAGGTCGACGTTGAAGATGGCCTGCTCGCCATCCTTCAAGGTGACGAGCTTGGATTGCGACAGGTAGCCGCGCGCGGAGATGGTGATGCGGTAGGTGCCACCGCGAACCTTGAAGGTGAACGCACCCTTCGCATCCGTGCGCGCCTTCACCTTCGCCTGCGGGATGAGCAGCGTGGCAGCGATGGGCTTTCCGCCCCGAGCACTGCGCACCTGGCCCGTGAGCGTCGCGGGCTCACCCTTGCGCTCCGAGGCGAGCGGCACGGACAGCACCGTCTCCTGCCCCGCGATGATGATGGCCGCTTCTTCCGCCACCCGATAGCCCGGCGACTTCGCCACCACTGCCACGGGCCCTGGCGGCAGCGACTTCACCCACGCCTCGCCCCTCATGTCCGTGCGCACCTCCACGGCCCCCACCGTCAGCCGCACCCCCGGCAACGGCACCCCGTTGCCCGCGCTCACCACCGTCACCTTCAAGCCCCCCGTGGGAGGCGGCAGCTTGCGCGCGCGCACCGACAGCGCCACGCGCCCACCGTCCTCCACCGTGACTCGACCCTCCGCGGGCTCGTAGCCATCCACGCTCACTCGAGCCACGACGTCACCTGGCGGCAGCTCCACGTTCTCCAGCGAGCCCTGTGCATCCGCCTCGCGCGGCGCGCTCTCCACGCCTCCGGACACCAGCACCACCCGCGCTCCCGCCAGCGGCGCGCCCGACTCCGCGTCCAGCACCTGGAGCGACAGGCCCCCCGCCGGCACCCGCTCGGGAGGCAGCGGCTCCGACGCCCGGGACTCGGGAGCGTCATTCCAGGTCAGCTCCAGCGCCGCGCCCACCCGACGCATGCGCTGCTCGGACCGCGTCCCATCCGCGAGCGTCACCGTGTCCTGCACGTGCTGGAAGTCCACGAGCAGCGTGCCGGACCAGCGCTGCGTGCCCGTCAGCGGGAACAGGAGCGCGCCACCCGCGGCGAAGCCCTTCGCCTCCGCCTTCGCCCCGGCCGAGTCACGAACCGCCAACGACACCGGCACCTCACCCCTCGCCTCCACCTCCAACCGGGTGAACAGCGGCAGCCGCAGGCTCCCGCTCACCAGCGCCGCGTGCCGCACCCCGCGCGACAGCACCGGCTCCGCGGACGCACCGAAGTGCGGCAGCTGCGCGTACCCATAGCCCGCGCCCACCTCCGCCCGCACCGGCCCCAACCAGGTGCGCACCTTGGGACCCACCGACGCCCGCAAAAGGCTGCCCCCGGTGATCCGCAAGGAGCCCTCCTTCAGGTCGAAGCCCTCGCGCTGCACCGCCG
>NZ_VIFM01000414.1 GCF_006636215.1 Myxococcus llanfairpwllgwyngyllgogerychwyrndrobwllllantysiliogogogochensis
CCACCCCCACCACGAGCCCCCCGAGCGCCGGCCACCACATCCAATGCACGGGCAGCTTCTCGAACGCATCCTCGATGGCGTACACGGCGCGGGTGGCCAGCGTGGACGCCAGGCCCACCACCGCGCCCAGCACGATGTAGAACGCCAGCGCCGCGCCGCCCGGCAGCGCCAGCTCCGGCATCGCGAAGGCAGGAGCGCTCCCCTCGAAGGCCAGCCGCACACCGGTGGCCGTGGCCGTGGCCAGCGCCACCGGGATGACCGAGCGCGGGCGGTACTCGAACAACAACAACTCCACCGCCAGCAGCACCGCGGAGACAGGCGCGCCAAAGGTCGCCGCCATGCCCGCCGCCGCGCCCGCGGCCAGGAGCGCCTTGCGCTCATCCGCCGTGACGCGCAGCACCTGCCCCAGCAAGGAGCCCAGCGCGCCCCCCGTGGCGATGATGGGTCCCTCCGCACCGAACGGTCCTCCCGTACCGATGGCCACCGCCGCCGACAGCGGCTTGAGGAACGTCATCCGAGGCGGAATCCGGCTCTGGTTGTAGAGCACCTGCTCCATCGCCTCGGGGATGCCGTGGCCCCGGATGGCCCGTGAGCCATAACGCGCCATCACCCCGACGATGAGCGAGCCCACCACCGGCACCACGATGACCCACGCGCCCAGCGAGTGATTCACCGGGGAGACCTCCGCGGTGGAGAACCGGCCGAAGAAGGCGATGTTCGTGAAGAGGTGGATGAGCGCGCCCAGCCCCTGGGCCACCAGTCCCGCCGCCACGGCCAGCACCACCGCGAGGGCGCTGATGAAGACCACCCTCCGGTCCACCACGTCCACCGTCGCGGGCGCGCGCATGCCCGCGAGCGTGGGGCCCATGGACGGCGCCACCGGCAGCCTCGCGCGAGCCTCCTCGCCCTGCCCCGCCTCCACTCGACTCGCTTCAGGCCGCTCCATGAGACTTCTCCTTCTTGTTCTTGCGGGGCGTCGTCTTCCTCGTCGCGCGGGCCCGGCCAGGCGCGGGCTCGTCCTCGAAGAAGAGCGGCGCCTCGTTTCCCTCCAGCCCCAGCTCTCTCACCAGGGCGGACAACCCCTGGGCCAGCCCTTCGCGCGCGCCAGGCTCCAGCCGTCGAAGCCCGGTGATGAGCCGGGCCTGCGCCATCGCGGGTGTCTCGCGCAGCAAGGCGCGCCCCGCGGGTGAGAGCGCCACCTCCACCCGGCGACCGTCTTCCGCCGAGGGGCGCCGCGTGGCCAGTCCTCGCTCCAGCAGCCGCGCCACCACCACCGACACGCTGCTCTGGTGCGTGAGCGTCCGCTCGGCCAGGGCGTTGATGGAGCAGGGTCCCGCCTCCGCGAGCTGCTGGAGCACGAACAGCTGCGCTCCGCTGATGCCCACCAGTCGCTCTGAGGCCCTCGCGGAGACCCTCAGCAGCCGCACGATTCGGCGGATGCCGTCCATCACCTCGCGCACGTCTTCGCCGCTGGTCCGATTTATATGGGAGCCCATTGAATTGAGCGGAACGTACGGTCCACGGCTCGCGTCCGCAATGAGAAAGGCGGGTGGACGCGCACCGGCCGACCTGGCTGCCGGAGGGTCGCCTCCTCCCGGACGAGACGAAGCTCCGGGCAGGTCGCGAATGACCGCGTGAAACATCTGTCGACAGTTCACCAACCTGGGCGACGCACGAGTCGACGCGGTGAAGCGACACGCTAGACACGGGGCCCCTTTCACAGGAGCTCCCGGCTTGAGTCCTTCCAGACGTCCCGGCGCACCAGGTGGCGCCGGGTACATCCCGCCCTGCATCCTCGCCGTCCTGCTGCTCTCCACGCCGTCCTCCGCCGAGCCGTCCCCAGGCGTGCGCACCAACACCGCGCGACTGATGGGAACGGACGCGGCCGAGGTCATCGACGCGCCGGTGCTGGGACTCCAGCGCGGCGCGCTGCCGCTCTTCGCGGGGCTGGTGGTGGACACCTCCGTCTTCGCGGACGTGATGCTCGCGCCCAACGTGGGGTTGCGCTGGGCGGTGGCGGCGGGCCCGCACCGCGTGGTGCTGGGCGCGCGCTACACGCACTTCATCGGCGGCTCCGTCTACTCGGACATCGTCGAGTCGGAGACGCCCTCCCTCCAGCGCTTCGAGCCGGAGTTGAGCGGCCCCTCCGTCTACGGCGTCTATGGCCTGGTGCTCGGTCCGCTGCTCGTGCAGGGCGAGGCCCGCTACGCGCGCTACACCTCCGACTATCTCTCCTTCACGGGCGGGGCCGCCCTCAACTTCGCGGGCCCCTGGTCCGTGGTGGGCGAGGCCGGCGTGCGCGTGAAGGGCGGCGCGACCTTCCGTGCCGCCGCGGGCATCCGCTACGGCGGAGAGAATCTCGGCTTCGGGCTCGGCGCCACCTATGTGGACCTGAGCGACCCGGCCGTTCCGGGCGAGGAGCTGCCCGTCCTTCCCGTCCTCGACCTCTCCTGGACCTTCCGATGATGACCCGCGCCCTGCTGGCTTCGTGCTTCCTGTTCCTGTCCGGCTGCTCGGCGGAAATCGCCATCGCGACAGAGCCCTTCGACGTGAGGGTGCCCGTCACCTCCGTCCTCCAACCCGTCTACGCGGAGGTGGCGTTGGACCTGCCCGAGGAGTCGGTGAACACCGAGGACCTGGACCTCGTGGTGGAGCAGGTCGCCGCCACGCTCGAGGTCGTCAATCCGTCCTCGTCGCTGACGCTGCGCACGGCCATGCGCCTGTCCTTCACCGGGCAGGCCACGCCGGAGGACCCGGTCTTCTACACGGACCTGAACCGACCGGCGTACTACGCGCAGGCGGCGGAGGTCCTCCCCTCGCGCAACTTCGCCCCCACCACCCGCACGGCGGTGCGCATCGACAGTCCCGCGCTGAAGGACGCCGTGGGACGCAGGCGCGTCTGGTTCATCGTCAGCAACACCGTGGTGCGCGGGGACCTCGGCACGCCGCAGCTCCCGGTGGAAATCCTCCTCGAGGACATCGTCTTCCAGGCCGTGCTCACCAAGCCCTTCCCGGGACTGGGCGGCGCGCTGGAGGTCGGAGGACTCTAGGAAGAACCCCGAACCACCCCGCGTGGACGTCGACACTTCCCTGAGATGGAAGCGCCCTGCCCTCGCCTCATCCCCTGGGACGAGGCGGGCGTCGTGCCGCGCACCTCGCTCGCCCGGTGAGCGCGGCACCCACGATGCACAGCGAGCCCCCCACGAGCGTTTGGCATGGGGGGATGGATGCACGGAACAAGCTGGAAGCGAGGGTGGCGGGAAGCAGGCGCATTGGCGGTCCTGGCCCTGCTCCCCCACTGCGGAGGCAACACCTCGTCCCTGGACAGGGAGCCGCTGGAGCAACACGGCGACCCCGCCGCGGGAGCAAACACCTTCATCGCCATCGCGGACGCGCAGGTCGACTCCTCGCGGCCGTCGACGAACCTGGGCGCGGAGGAGCAGCTCTGCGTGGACCGGACGCCCATCGAGTACCGGACCTTCCTCCGCTTCCAGGTGAAGGGCCTGCAAGGACGGGTGAAGCGCGCCACCCTGCGCCTGTTCGTCACGAATGGTTCGACGGACGGCCCTGTCGTCCATCGCGTCGACCCTCAATGGAAGGAGGACGTCGTCACCTTCGACCAGCAGCCTTCGCTTTTCGGCCCGGCCCTGTTCACCGCGGGGGCGCTGCGCTCCGGAAGCTGGGCGGAGCTGGACGTGACACGCGCGGTGACGGGCAACGGCGTCGTGAACCTCGGGCTCTACTCGTCGGGTGCCGACGGCGCGGACTTCAGCTCGCGCGAGGACCGCGACCCGGCCCTGCATCCACGCATCGTGGTGGAGATGGAGCCTGTCCCTCCGACGAATCCAGTCCCCGCGCCCGACTGGGTGCTTCAGCGGGGCGGCCCGGGAGACGAGCACGTCCAGGTGATGGCGACCGCGGAGAACGGCCTCGACTTCCTCGTGGCGGGCTCCTTCACCGGCAGCGGTGACTTCGGCGGCGACGTCTTCCAGGGAGAGCGCGGCCTCGTCGTGGCGCGCTATGGCGCGGATGGCGCGCATCGCTGGTCCCACGCCTATGCGGTGGGCGCGAAGGTGGAAGCGACGGGGCTCGCCGTCTCGGCCTCGGGTGAGGCGTGGCTGGTGGGTGCCTATCAAGGCGCTCCAGATTTGGGCACGGGCGCGCTGCCGTTCATCGAGGAATCACCCACGACCTCCGGCTTCTTCCTCCTCAAGCTGTCACCCGAAGGAGAGCCCCTCTGGTCCCGAGGCGTTCGCGCGGAACACCCCGCTCCGTCCTCGGGCCTCACCCGAACAGGGCTGGTTCGCGCGCAGGCGGTGGTCATCGACTCGCAAGGCAGCGTCGTCGTCACCGGCCACTTCCAGGGGGAGATGAGCCTGGGCCGAGGCAGGCTCTATGCGGACCCGGGCAACAGGACCCGAGATGACCACGTGCCCGCGCTCTTCCTCGCGAAGTTCCACGCGGATGGCGCGAACGCCTGGTCCCTCGCGTTTCCTGGTGGCGACTCGGGCACGCGCGCGGAGGCGCTCGCCACGGATGGCGCGGGCTTCATCTACGTGGGCGGCGACACCGACTCGCAGGTGCTGGGGGCCACCGGGGTCCGAACGCCCTTCCTCGGAAAGCTCTCCGCCAACGGCACGCCCCAGTGGTTCCGCGCGCTCAATGGCGCACGGGGCAGCATCCGCGCGCTCGCGCCATTCGCCCAGGGAGACGTGGCCTTCGTCGGCGACATCAACGGCAGGTTCTCCTTCGGCGGGAAGGACATCGACGCGAGTGAGGACGTGCTGCTCGGCACCCTGCATGCGACGGCCGCGGACGGCTGGGTTCATGTCCTGGGCGGAAGGAGCGCGGGTCAGGCCCATGCCCTGGGAGTGAGCGCGGAGCGTGAGCTCATCGTCGGAGGCTGGACGGGGGACGGGCGGCTCGACCTGGGAGGCGGTGCGCTCGGGAAGGCGTCCATCCCCCAGGGTGACGTCCTCCACTTCGTGGCGCGCTATGACGCCAGGGGTGCGCACCTCGACTCGCGAGCCCTGGGCATCACGGGCCCGGGCAACGCGGCGCTCCAGGTGACGTCCGGTGGACAGGCGCGGCTCTGCGTCCCGTTCGATGACGCCCTGTCACCCGATGGAGCGACCTACGCATCACGAGGCGCGGGAGACCTGCTGTTCCTTCAGCTCACGCCCGAATGAGCCGAGCACGGCACGGAAGGGACGAGCCTCAGGCGTCATCGTCCGCGCCCTCATCCTCTCCACCACTGTCCGCGGCGGGTGTCCGACCCAGCAACCGGTCGATGTCCGCGCGGGCGGTGGTCGCCTCAGCGCCGCTGATTCGCCCCACGGACGAGAGCTGGTCGACAATCCAGTGAGAGCGCTTCCACAGCGCCCGAGAGCCCGACGACGGCGAGCGCCTGCGGGGCGCTGGCAGCATCGCGGCGAGGATGGCGCCCTGGGCCACGGAGAGCTGCGCGGCGGACACGCCGAAGTGCTCTCGCGCACCGGCTTCGATGCCGTAGACGCCGTTCCCCCACTCCACGACGTTGAGGTACAGCGCGAGGATGCGCTTCTTCGTGAGCGCTTCCTCCAGGCGATGGGCCAGCACCAGCTCCTTCGCCTTGCGGAACAGACTCCGGTCCGTGGACAGCCAGAGGTTCTTCGCCAGTTGCTGGGTGATGGTGGACGCGCCGCGACCAAGCTGACGTTTCGCCCAGGCCTCCTCCAGCGCCTTGCGCACCTCCGTCGTGTCCAGTCCCTCGTGTCCGTAGAAGCCCGCGTCCTCGGACACCAGGACCGCGGCTATCGCGTGCTTCGAGATGGACGTCAGCGACACCCACTGATGGCGGCGGCGGACCTTCTTCCCCGCCTCCCGAGCCTCCTCGGCGCGCCGGTCCATCAGGGCCGTCGACTTCGGGTTCTCCCGCACCAGCGGCTCCGCCTCGGGGAGCGTGACGTACTCGTACACCCCGAAGCCCAGCAACAACACCGTCACCCCGAGCAGGGCCTTGAGCCGCCAGGACTTGCGGCCCGGTGTCGGCGCGGGGCGAGCGACGGTGTGCGCCGGAGGAACGACAGCCACCAGCGATTCAGGCCTGGGGCCTTCCGTCACCGCCTCGGTGTGCTCCGAGGGCCCAGGCCCTTCCGGTCGTCCATCGGTGGTCGACATCAGCGCCGTGCATACCGCCTCCGGCCTCCGACGTCACGCCCCCGACGGAGCCACGAGCGCGCGCGGCCTTCAGCGGCGAGCGCGCGACACGGTGACGGGCTCCACCTTCCAGCGCTCATCGACGGAGGCGAAGCCGGCCACCAGCTCACCGGCCAGGTAGCCTCGGTTGCGCTTGTCGCGGCGGCGGAGCCAGTCATTGAGGACGCGGCCCTTCTCGTCCTTCCTCGCCTCGGGGCGCGCCAGGTTGAAGCGGCTGCGCTTCACCCCGCCGCCCGCGCGGTGGACGAACGTCACGGTGCCGTCGGTGCTCACCCGCTCGACGATGCCGATGTGCGTGAGGCCGTCGTTGAGCCGCCCATCCTTGTTGCGGTCGATGGTCTCCCGGAAGAACACCAGGTCCCCGGCGTTCGGCGCCTCGCGCAGCGCGCCCAGGGTGCCCGCCTTCCGGTAGATGGCTTTCACCCCGTTCTCACCAGGCAGGGTCAGCTCCGGCATCAGGCTGAGTCCGGGCTTGCGGTACGCCAGCTGCGTCAGGCCCGAGCAGTCGTCGTTCACCGCCGTGCTCACCGTCGACAGCGAGCCCAGCCCCACCCACGCCTTCGCGCGCCAGAGGGCCCGGTCGGACAGGGTGACCTTGGCGGCCCGCTTCGGCGGAGTGCGCCTCGCGGCCTCGGCCGTCCCGCCCCACAACACCAACCC
>NZ_VIFM01000415.1 GCF_006636215.1 Myxococcus llanfairpwllgwyngyllgogerychwyrndrobwllllantysiliogogogochensis
GCGGGGCAGGGCACGGACTTCGGAGCGGGTGCCATCACCCAGAACGGCGCCTTCGTGGCGCGCTGGGATGCGAGCGGTGCACCTGTCTGGTCCCGGGTCATCCCGGTCTATTTCAGTGGGCTGTCCACGCTGGCGTTGTTGCCCGACGGCGGCGTCGTCTTCACGGGGAACTTCGGAGGCCGCTTCACGTTCGCCGGGCAGGAGTACGCGAGCCGGGAGCCGGACGAATACGATGGCGGGCCGCGCGACACGATGCTGGGCCGCCTGAGCGCGACGGGCGACGAGGTGACGCTGAGGCAGCTCCAGGACGTCGACTTCCATGACCTGGTGGTGGATGCATCGGGGAACGTCGTGACGTCGCAGCTTGGAGGTGGAAGCAGGCTGGGGCTCGGGGACGTCGGTCCGACGGAAGAGGGCGCGTCGTTGCGCCCGACGGTGGCGGGCTTCGGCGTCGACCTGCGGCCGCGCTGGGTTCGGGTGTTCGATCCGCTCCAGTCGCAGCTTCTCCTGTCTCCGGTGAGTGATGGCCTCGTGGTGACCGCGGACCTCAAGACGCCCTTCGAACTGGAGGGCACCTGGTACGCGCCCCGCGAGCGTCGCTCGGACCTGCTGCACTTCAAGCTCCGACCTTGAGCGGTGCGGGCACGCCGCGAGACTTCCAACGGACAGCTGGATTGGCGCACCTGTTGCTCACGCATCGTCCTGGCTGGACCCGAAGGAGAGATGACGTGAGATACGTGACAGGCGGAGTGGTGGGTTGGAGTCTGGGAATGGCGCTCGCACTCCTGGGTGGGTGTGGGAGTTCCCAGGGTGAAGTGTCTGCTTCCACGCGGGATGTGGCCCCGGACGGCCAGCGGCGTGACGAACTCAATACACAGACGGTGACGATCATCGCGGCGGCGGACACGCACGTGGTGGCGATGTCACCGACGACGAGCTTCGGGTCGTCACCGACGATGGAGGTGGACCGGTCTCCAGAGTCGGAGGCGTACCTGCGCTTCCTCATCACCCCGTTCGAGGGGACGCTGACGACGGCGCGGCTGCGGGTCTACGCGTTGGATGGATCGTCGGATGGGCCCACCGCGCATGACCCCCGGTTGGATGGACGCAACTGGAACGAGCTGACGACGTGGAACACACGTCCACCCCCGGCCAACAACATCCTCGCCAGCGCCGGCGCAGTGACGAGCGGCACCTGGATTGAGCTGGATATCTCCGACCTGCACATCTCCCAGAACGCCTATACCGACGTCCACCTGCGGCCCGACAGCACGGATGGAGTGACGATTGCGTCGAGCGAACATCCAAACGCCGCGCTGCGTCCCCAGCTCGTCCTCACCGTCGAGTCGGCGGAGGACCATCCTCCGCACCGTCCCACGCCGCTCCCGGTGTCGGGGCCGCCCACGCTCTTCAACGCGAGCGCCGACACGTATGTCTCCGAGGCCGCGCCGGGCTCCTCGGCCGGAGGCACGTCGCGGAAGCTGTGGGTGGACAACGGCCAGAAGCGCGAGGCGTATCTGCGCTTCTCGGTGCAAGGCCTGACGGAGACCGTCCAACGCGCGATTCTGCGTTTGAACGTCTCCGACGAGGGCACGGCGGGAGGTCCCTCCGTGTATGCGATTCAGGGGGGCTGGAATGAATCGAGCGTCACCTGGAACACGCGCCCGCAGCGGGTGGGCGGAGTGCTGTCCTATGTTCCGTTCCTCTCGCCCCTCGGCACCGTGGAATACGACGTGACGGACCTGGTGCGAGGCAATGGCGACGTCTCGTTCGGGTTGTATGGGAACTCGACCACCCCGGTGACGTTCGTCTCCCGGGAGTCCTCCTCCGTGCCCGGGCCTCAGCTCCTCGTCTGGACGGGTGCGTCCCGCACGGCGCCGGGGGATGCGTGCCTGACGCGTCGGGAGATTGTCTCGACGACCCTCTACCCGCTGCACGACACCTATATCGACCAGTACCGTCCGGACACGACGTTCCACCGCGAGGCGTCGCTGAAGGTGGACACGCAGCCAGGGTTCTACAGCTACCTCGACTTCGACGTGCAGTTGCCGCCGGGACAGGTGCGCCGCGTATTGCTCCAGTTGTATGCGCTGGAGGCCTCGGACCGCGCGCCCCGACTCCTCAAGTCCGTTCCGTTCGACCCGAAGGAGACCACCTGGTCTCACCCTCCGCCCTTCGTCAATGAAGTCCTCGCCGACGCGTGGGCGGTGAAGAAGGACGAGTGGGTGGAGTACGACGTGACGGCCATCGTCACCACCTCGGGCCGCCATGCCTTCCAGCTGTATCCCTCCTCGAACGACGGTCTGAGCTTCGCGTCGGTAGATGCGTCGAGGGAGCAGATTCTGGACGCCGCGCCCCGCCTGGTCGTCGTCACGGAGAGCGCGCCGTTCTGCTCGTACCGAGGCACGCAGCCGGCGGGGACCACCACTTGGGTGAAGCAGTCAAACCGTCCCGAGGCGGAGCGCGCGATTCACACAGCCCCCGTGCCGGATGGTGGCTTCGCCGTGCTCAGCGCGGTGGAGCAGACGCAGGATGGGCCGTATTCGGGAGCGGAGACGGACGTCGTCACGCTCCACCGCGCGGACGGCGGCGTTGCGTGGACGCGCGAGTTCGCGCACCCGGGGGTCACCTTCAGGAAGGTGGCGGTGACCACCCTGGGCAACGTGCTCGCCACGGGCGAGTACTCCGGCGCACCTGACCTGGGCAAGGGCCCGCTGCCACAGGGGCAGGGCATGTTCCTGCTGAAGCTCACGCCCACGGGCGCGGTGGACTGGACGCGGGGCTACCGGTCCTGGAGCCAGGGAGAGGACGGCCCCGAGGACAACATCATCCCCGTGTACGACCTGGCGACGGACGCGCATGGCAGCGCCGTGGTGACGGGCGGCTTCTGGGGGCATGCCGACTTCGGAGCCGGGCCTGTCTACTCCGGCAAGCCGCGCCCCTATGACGACGAGGGCCCCAACTCCTTCGTCCTGAAGGTCCAGTGGGACGGTGCCTACCAGTGGGCGCGGGTGCTGGCCGGGCAGTCGCTGCGTGGCACCCAGGCGGTGAGCGTGGCCGTGGACGCCCAGGAGAACGTCACCGTCGGTGGCTGGGCGGCCCAGGGCACCGACTTCGGAGCGGGCGCAATCACCGGCCAGGGCCCGTTCGTGGCGCGGTGGAGCGTGAGCGGTGCGCCGCTGTGGGCCTGGCTGCTGCTCACGACCTACGGCCACTACGCGGATGTGCTGGAGGTGGGCGTCCTTCCGGACGGGAGCGTGGCCTTCACGGGGAACTTCGACGGTCGCTTCACCTTCGCGGGCACGTCCTACGCGAGCCTGGAGCCGGACGACTTCTACGACGGACAGCGCGATGCCCTGTTGGGGCGGCTGAGCGCGACGGGCGCGGAGGTGGCGCTAAGGCGGTTCCAGGACGACAGGGGCCGCAGCCTGAGCTTCGGCTCGCTCGTCGTGGACGCGTCGGGCAACATCACGACGGCTCAGTCCGGGTGGGGTCGCCTGTTGGGGCTCGGCTCCGTGGGGTTCCCCGAGGACGTGGCACCCGACCGCCCCACGCTGGCGGGCTTCGCTCCCAGTCTGGCGACGCGCTGGGTGCGCGTGTTGGATCCTCTCCAGTCGGGTCTCCACCTGGCGCCCGTGGGTGACGGGGTCATCGCGACGGGAACCCTGACCGCGCCCTTCGAGCTGGATGGGACCTGGTACACGCCCCGCCTGCGCCGGCTGGACCTGCTGCACGTCAAGCTCCGGCCCTGAGCGGCCCCAGCGGAAAATCCTACCGCGAGGCTTGGGGGCCGGGCGCCCCCGGGCTTCCTCGCGACGGAGTGGGTCGTGCCTGTCCCCCTGGACCCCGTCAGGCCGAGGCGGTGGTCCCCTCGCTGGTGGCGGAGCACCCGATGGGTCGCATGGCCACCGAGGAGGAAGTCACCTTCGCGACGCTCCAACCGCGTGCCCGGGGGGCCGGATTCGTGACGAGGGCCACACTCGCCGTCGATGGTGGCTTCCTCCCGGCCTGATCTGGGGTATTCACGACGGTAGACATGACTCAGCTCCCCAAGAAGCTCCAGGACCACGCCGATGCACTTGCAGCCGCGGACGAGAGACTGACCGCGCTGGACGAGGACGCGCTGCTCGCGGCCCCCGTCGACATCTCCGCGATGCTGCGAACCGGCATCGAACTCCACGAAGAGTTGACGGCCCAGTCGCGCACGCTGGAGACACGCGATTGTGTCGTCGTGACGGGTGACATGGACGTGGAGACCCTGGTGGTGAAGGGCCCCGGCGGCCTGCTCGTCCTCGGCGACCTGAAGGTCGGCACGGCGGAGCTGCACTCCATCGTGCTCGTGCTGGGCAACTGCCACGTCGCCGACCAGATTGTCGGCGAGGGCGAGCCGAACACGTTGACCGTCCTGGGCGAGATTCAGGGCGGACGCTGCGAGATGCGCAAGCAGTTCATCATGCAGTTCCTCGGCGGCGGCAAGCTCACCTCGCTGAAGGACAGCGAGGGCGGCGCGGCGGAGCTGCTGGAGCTGTTGAGTGGCGCGGGCAGCGAGCTGGAAGTCGACGAAGTCGACGCGTAGTCGCTGGACGGACACGGTGCCGGGAGCGCTCCTCCCGGCCCGCGTCCACGCTCAGTCAGCCCGCGACACCGAGCATCTCGCGAATCTGCCGCAGCATCTCGATTTCACTCGGATGGATGTGGCCATCGCTGGAGATGAGGGCGTGCGTCGCCTCGACGACCGCCTGGGGATTGGAGCGGAGGACTCCCAGGTTGGGGGCGGGCAGTGGGATTCCGTTCTGGAGGCACTTCGCCAGCTCGGCCAGCTCCGGCAACGGCACGCTCATGCCTCGCGCGGTATCCATGATGTGGTCGATTTCCTGGCGGCTCACGCCCTCGTCGCCACTGGCGACCTGGAGCAGCAGCTTGAGGACTTCAATCTGGAACCGGGAGTCGGGGCTCGAGGGGGTGGACATCCGTGGTACATCCTCCAAGGTGGCTCGCAGGCTGACGTGTCTGGACACTTCCGTCCAGGGCTGCCTCGGGCTTTCCGAGGAGATCTTCGCATGAAAGTCCTGGAGACGGAGCGGCTCGTCCTGCGCAGGGTGACGCAGGCGGATGCGCCCTTCATCCTGGTGTTGGTGAATGAGCCAGCGTGGCTGCGCTTCATTGGCGACCGGGGTGTGAAGACGCTCGAGGACGCGTGGGGCTACATCCGCAACGGCCCCCAGGTGTCGTACGAGCGCCATGGCTTCGGCCTGTACCTGGTGGAGCGCAAGTCGGACGGCGCGCCGCTGGGGATGTGTGGCCTGCTCAAGCGCGACTCGCTGGAGCACGTGGACATCGGCTATGCGCTGCTGCCCGCGTATTGGGGGCAGGGCTACGCCCAGGAGGCTGTCTCCGCCACGCTCGCTCACGGGTTGCGCGACTTCGGCTTGAAGCGCATCGCGGCCATCGTCTCGAACGACAACGCCAGCTCCATCAAGGTGCTGTCGCGGCTGGGGCTGCGGTTCGAGAAGCACATCCGGCTGCCTGGGGCGACCGAGGAAATCAGCCTGTACCTGACGCCCCCCTGAGTCGAGCGCGGAGCACCGCGCGGCACCCGGGCGCGAGCGGGCCGTCACCTGCCTGACACCTCCCCGTCGTTTGGAGATTGGGTGCCACGTCTCCTAGACTCGGAGACGTGGGACCCCCGTCGAACAATGTAGACGGTGGGAAGAACGCGCTCTTGCGCGCCCTCCCCTCCATCGAGCAGCTCCTGCGGCGGCCTTCGCTGGAGCCGCTGCTTGCGGGTGTCCCCAGGGCCAGGGCCGTGTCCGCGCTGAGGTTGGCCGTGGAGCGCGCGCGGGCCCGGCTGCTCCAGGGTGAGCCGCGCTCCTTCGAGGACGCGGACGTGGGCGAGGCGCTGAGCACGCTGGCCACGCCGGGCCTGCGTCCCGTGCTGAACGCGACGGGCGTGGTGCTGCACACCAACCTGGGTCGCGCGCCGCTCGCGCCCGAGGCGGTGGCACGGGTGGCGGAGGTGGCGCGAGGGTACTCGAACCTCGAATACGACCTGGACGAAGGCGAGCGCGGCAGCCGGTATGCGCCGGTGGTGGGGCTGTTGCGTCAGTTGACCGGCGCGGAGGATGCGCTCGTCGTCAACAACTGCGCGGGGGCCGTGTTGCTGGTGCTGGCCGCGCTGGCGGGTGGTCGCGAGTGCATCGTGTCGCGCGGGGAGCTGGTGGAGATTGGCGGTGGCTTCCGCGTGCCGGACGTCATGCGTCAGTCGGGGGCGAAGCTGGTGGAGGTGGGGACCACGAACCGCACGCGCGTGGCGGACTACGCGAGCGTGGTGGGCGCGGAGACGGGGCTGTTGCTGAAGGTGCACCGCTCCAACTTCGCGGTGGTGGGCTTCACGGAGGAGGCGAGCGTGGCGGAGCTGTCCGCGCTCGGGCGGCAGCGCGGCGTGCCCGTGTTCCAGGACCTGGGCTCGGGGGCGCTGGTGCCCATGGCGGGGGAGGGCTTGAGCCAGGAGCCCACGGTGCCCGGAGTCGTGGCCGCGGGGGCGGACGTGGTGGCGTTCTCCGGGGACAAGCTGCTGGGCGGGCCGCAGGCGGGCGTGGTGGTGGGACGTTCCGCGCTGGTGTCGCGCATCAAGGCGCATCCGCTGACGCGGGCGTTGCGTGTGGACAAGCTGACGGTGGCCGCGCTGGAGGCCACGTTGGAGCTGTACCGGGACGGCAGGCCGGAGGCCGTGCCCACCTACAGACTGCTTGCCCAGTCGTCCGAGGAGCTGCGCGCACGGGCGCTGCGGCTCCAGGCGTTGCTGGCCGAACAGGGTGTGAGTGCCCGGGTGGACGGGGTGGTGGGAC
>NZ_VIFM01000416.1 GCF_006636215.1 Myxococcus llanfairpwllgwyngyllgogerychwyrndrobwllllantysiliogogogochensis
CCCCCGAAGCCGCCCCCCGTTCAAACCGAGGAGCTTCCTTCGGCCCGAGACGCCGCGCCTCAGGATCCGGCTCGCAAGCGGAGGCGCTCCGAGGTCGTGATTCCCCTGTCGGAGCGGCCCACCCAGTTGCTCGACAGCGCCACGGAGCTCTTCCTCCCCAGCATCCCCCAGCAACGAAACTGGAAGTGGATCGCGGGCATCGCCTGCGGCGTCGTGGTCGTCGCGGCCTGCGTGGGGCTCGCCCTTTCCACGCGGCGCCCGGCCACGTCCGGTGCCATGCCCGCGCCCGAAGCCCGACCCCGGCTGGACTCCGGCACCCTGCGTCCGCCCACCTTCGTCCAGTACCCCGTGACGGAGTTCCTGCTCGAGGCAGACCGCGACGTCATCATCGTCCCCCGGACCTTCAAGGCGTTTGGACCGCTCGCCCCGGAGCGCTCCTTCGTGCTCGTCGACACGACCTCGCCCGGCCGGGGTGCGCCCTTCATCCTCAGTCCGTCCCAGGGCCTCCCTCCAACGGTCTTCTTCCTGCTGTCCGGCGACGCCTCGCTCCTCCCCGAGGCGGCCCGCCTGGGGGAACTCGCGGGCGAGCCCCAAGCCATCGAGAAGGCCCGCGAGATCTCGCTCTTCCGTCTCGGACCTGGCAGCAGGGAGTCGATCCCCGAGCGGCTCATCCAACTGTCCGGCGCGAGCGTCGCGGCATCGAAGTCCTTCGTCTTCCGCCCTGACGCGGAGGGGCTGCTGCTGAAGCGCGGACTCGTCCTCAAGGGGCTCGATCCGATGACGACCTACGCGCTGAACCTGGAGGCGACGCCCCAGGGCGCATTCCTTCACGGTCGCGGCGCGGGCCCTGCCACCACGGTCATCTGTTCCCAATGGGTGCCACCGCCCGAAGAGAACCCCTCGCCGCGCGGAGTCTCCCGGGACAAGGAGGCCTTGCCCCTCCAGTTCCTGCTCAGACAAGGCGAGGAGCGCCGCGTGCGAGGCGTCCTCGGACTGGTGTGTGGCTTCGTCGACGACGGCGCCGACGGCAACGAGGGGGCGCTCCGGATGCGCATCGACGCGGAGGCCGCCGTCAAGCGTCCGCCCGCCAAGAAGCCTCGCACCCCGGACGTCACGCAGCTGCTCAAGGACCTGAAGCAACACCTTCGCGAGAAGAAGTACGAGGAGGCCGTGGCCGTGGGGGAGAAATGCCTGGCCTTGATTCCCAGCCACCCCGAATGCCTGCTCCTGTCAGGCACGGCGCTGGGCTACGCGGGCCGGACGGAAGAGGGCGCGCGACGGTACCAGCGCTTTCACCAGCTCTATCCGGAACACACACAAGCGAACATCGTGGAGGGGCTCCTGATGGAAATCGAGGGCGCCTCGGCCCCGAAATGACGGCGCCACCGCGACATGATTTGCGCGCCCGCCACGGGTTACCCCCATGACCCACGATCCGCATGAGCACCTTGGACGCTACGAGCTCCTCACCCAGTTGGGTCGAGGAGGCATGGCGGAGACGTGGCGCGCGCGGTTGGTCGGCGCCGCGGGCGTCACCAAGCCAGTCCTCATCAAGAAGGTGTTGCCGGAGTTCGCCAACGACGAGGCGTTCGTCTCCATGTTCATCAGCGAGGCGCGCATCTCCGCCACGCTGTCGCACGGGAACATCGCCCAGGTCTTCGACTTTGGACGGATGGATGGACAGTACTTCCTGGCCATGGAGCTGGTGGATGGTCAGCCGCTCCACCGACTCCTGAGGCGCGCGGCGAAGACGGGCCTGCCGCAGATGCCCATTCCCCTGGCGACGTACATCGCCTTGGAGATGTGCCGGGGGCTGCACTACGCCCACACGCGCACGGACGAGAAGGGCGCGCCCCTGCACATCGTCCACCGGGACATCTCTCCGGACAATGTCCTCATCAGCTACGAGGGTCAGGTCAAGATCGTCGACTTCGGCATCGCCAAGGCGCGCATGCTGCGCAACTTCAACACCGAACCCGGCGTCGTGAGAGGGAAGTACCTGTACTTCTCTCCCGAGCAGGCGCGAGGCCGCGAGGTGGATGCCCGCACGGATGTCTGGGCAACGGGCCTGGTGCTCTACGAGATGCTGTGTGGACAGCTCCCCGTCACCGGCACGCAGGCGGCGGTGATGTCTCGGATGGTGCATGGGGAGTTCTCCTCGCCCCGGGAGGTGCGCAAGGAGCTGCCGTCCGCGCTGAATGAGATTGTGATGCGAGCGCTGTCCGTGGATGCCTCGATTCGCTACGAGTCGGCGAATGCGTTTGGAGACGCGCTGGCCTCGTTCCTCTATCCGTTCGCGCCTCGGTTCTCGACCATGAACCTGGCGTATCTCGTCCGGGAGCTGTTCAAGCCGGACCTGCTCCAGGAGGGCCGCGAGCTGACCGTGCCGCCGTCGTTCCTCGAGGAACTGGCCGCCTGGCGTGGAACGGACGCGCCTCCGCCCCGTCCCCACGCACGGCCACCGACGCCAGGGCCCGCGCCCGTGTCCAAGGTGTCTTCCCCGAGGCGCGGCGCACACAATGCCCCCACCGTGCGCACGCCTTCGGTCGCGGGTCCCTCGAAGTTCCCCAAGTGGGGTCGACTGGGGCTGGTCGCGGGCACAGGACTCCTCGCGCTCTGGGGGACCCTTCACTGGCTGCGGCCGGCGAGGGAACTCGAGGTAGCGGACGTCCCTTCCCATTCGTCGCGGCTCGCGCACTACCCGGAGCCCGGCGACGCGGGGGGTACGGTGTCTCGCTCCGCTCCAGATGCCTCGACTCCGCGGGCCGCTCAGCAGGAGGCGCTGGACGCGTCCAGTCCGGATACCGGCTCCGAGGACTCCGTCGAGTCCGAGCCCGTCCCGGAGTATCCCGCCGCGACGGCCTTCCGTCTGGACTCCCGACGACATGTCCTGCGCGTACCGCTGGACCTGGTCGCCTTCCCGCGTCTGGATTCGACCGTCACCTACCGCCTCTGGGGATCGAGCCCGTCGGATGGGTTTGCCCACCCGGCTGTCCTGGAACCCGCGCCGCGCCGGGAGCCTCCCGTCTTCTTCCTGCTCTCGGGCGAGGCGGTCAGACCGGAGGTTCGCGAGGGCGTCGTCGGTCGCCGTCCCATCTCGATAGAGGGCGTCCGGGCCGTCGCGCTGTTCACGCTGGGAGAGCCGACCCAGGATGACCTCGCCTACCAGTCGGTGTACCTCAAGCAAGAGGATGCGGCCGTCGAGCAGCGCTTCACCTTCCACCCCGAGCCCATGCGCGTCTCCGCCAGCAAGGGGCTTCTGATTCGAGGCCTGGATGCCCGGCAGACCTATACCCTGTCGCTGAATCCGGTCGGGGAGGGTGTCTTCCTGAGAGGAAGGGCCTACGCGCCGATGAGCCAGGTGGCCTGCATCGAGTGGTCCGAGCTCCCCTCCACCCTCGAGCCCGTCCGGAAGGTCGACGGGTATGCCGAGCAGCCGCTGCAGTTCCTCCTGCCGGAGTGGCGCGAGGTGAGGGTCCGCGGCATCCAGGGCCTGCGCTGCGGCTTCATCGACGATGCCGTCTTCGACAACGAAGGCGAGGCCGAGGTGCGCATCTCGCCGTGGGACCCCAAGCGCCCCAAGGCTCCCCCGGTGGAGGATGCCCGCGTGGGGGAGGCCACGAGGCTGGCCACACAAGGGCAGCGGCTGGCGCGTGCCGGACAGTTCTACGATGCCTTCCTGCTGGCCGAGGATTGCCTCTCCACCGTCCCGGAGCAGCCGGACTGCCTGGTCCTCTCGGGGGTCATGCAGGCGCGGCTCGGCCGGATGGACGGCGCCCTCGAGCGCTATCGGACCTTCCTCCGGCGCTACCCGAGCCACCCCAAGGCCGCCACCGTGAAGGAACTCCTCTCGGGCCATGGGCAGACCCGACCCGCGTCCACCCCCTAGCGGCGGGAATCCTGACATTGAGACCCGCATTCACTGACGACCCTTTTTGATCGGAATCCCTCGCGATACCCTACGCCCCAATGGCGAATGAGCAGCACGAACAGTTTGGCCGGTACGAACTCCAATCCCGAATTGGCCGGGGAGGGATGGCGGAGACGTGGCGGGCGCAGCTTCTGGGGGCCGCGGGCGTCACCAAGCCAGTCCTCATCAAAAAGGTGTTGCCGGAGTTCGCCAACGACGAGGCGTTCGTCTCCATGTTCATCAGCGAGGCGCGCATCTCCGCCACGCTGTCGCATGGGGCCATCGCGCAGGTCTTCGACTTCGGGCAGGTGGATGGCGAGTACTTCCTGGCCATGGAGTACGTGGACGGGCAGCCGCTCAACCGCATCATGAAGCGGGTGCTGCGCTCCAACTTCGCCAGCCTTCCGGTGCCCATCGCCACGTACATCGCCCTGGAGATGTGCCGCGGGCTGCACTACGCGCACACGCGCGCGGACGACAAGGGTGAGCCGCTGAACATCGTCCACCGGGACATCTCCCCCGACAACGTCCTCGTCAGCTACGAGGGCCAGGTCAAGATCGTCGACTTCGGCATCGCCAAGGCGCGCTCGCTGCGCAGCTTCGACACCGCGCCGGGCGTCGTGAAGGGCAAGTACCTCTTCTTCTCCCCGGAGCAGGCGCGGGGCGAGGACGTGGATGCGCGCACGGACGTCTGGGCCACGGCCGTGGTGCTCTTCGAGATGGTGTGTGGCCGGCTCCCGTTGGAGGGGCCGGAGTACGTGGTGATGCACAAGCTGCACACGCGCCAGCCATTGCCGCGTCCGCGCGACATCAAACCGGACCTGCCGGTGCGACTGGAGGCCATCCTCCAGAAGGCGCTCGCGGTGAAGAAGGAGGACCGCTTCGAGTCCGCGCATGCCTTCGGGGATGCGCTGGCGGGGTTTCTCTTCAAGGCCGCGCCGCGCTTCTCCGCGATGTCGGCGGCCTATCTCCTGCGGGAGCTATTCCGCCCCGACCTGACGGAGATGGGCAAGGACACCAAGGTTCCGCCCTCGTTCGTGGAGGAGCTGTCCGTCTGGCGTGCCACCAACAGCCTCCTGCCCAAGCCGACGGAGATCTCCGCGCCGGAGCTGCGCACGGAGCCGCAGACCATCGAGAGCCATCCAGGAGAGCTGCCGGATGGAGGGGAGGGGCTGGACAGCGAAGACGAGGATGAGGACGGCAACTCTCCGGACCGGGGAGGCTTCTTCGAGAACGGCTTCCGCATCTCCACGCACCACGTCGTGGTGGCCGCGGGCCTGCTGGTGCTCGCGGGGTTCATGTGGTCGGCGTTCGACAAGCTCAAGTCGGACTGGGTCCCGCCGAAGCCCTCGTCGAGCGGGCCGGCCCGGCCGCCGCTGCCCACGCCTCCGCTCAAGGACGCGGATGCCCGCAGGCCAACGGATGCACCTCCGCGGCAGCAGCCCGCTCAGGTGGCCGCGGGCAAGCCGCCCGAGGCGATGGACACAGTGCACATGCCCATGGAGTCCTTCCGGCTGGATGCACGGCGGCACCTGTTCGGCGTCTCGTCCGGGCGTGCGGCGCTGGGGACGCTGAACCCGGAGGTGACCTATCGCATCTCCGAGTCGGGGGTCTTGTCCCCGGCGGATCGCGGCAAGCCCATGCCGAGCATCTTCTTCCTGCTATCGGGGAAGAACGTCGCGGCGGACGCGGCGGTGGGCCTCGTGACGCGCAAGCCGGAGCCGTTCCGGGGCGCATCGGCGGTGATGATCTTCACGGTGGGCGCGCCCACGCCCCAGGATGACCTGCCCGAGCGCATCGTCACGGTGACGAACACGCGGACGAACGAGGAGCGCCGCCACACCATCCATCTGGAGTGGATGACCACGGACCTGAGCAGGAGCCTCTTCGTGGACGGCCTGGACCCCATGGAGGTGTACACGCTGTTGCTGGAGCCGGTGGAGGGTGGGGCCTTCACGCGAGGAAGAGATCAAGGGCCGGTGGTGACGGTGGCGTGCGTGCAGCAGGTGTCGGTGGAGCGTGATGGTCCGAGCACGCCTCCGGCCCGGGCGCAGCGCTTCCTCCTGTCGCGGGGCGAGGACGTGAAGCTCAGCGGCGTCCATGGGTTGTACTGCGGCTTCATCGACGATGACCCGACGGACAACCAGGGCGCGGTGTCGGTCCGCATCGAGACGGCCCGCGCCACCGCGGAGCGCGCCGCCGCGGCCGCCGAGCGTGCCGAGGCCGAAAACGTCGAGGTCGAGGTCGAGTCCGCCAACATCGGGCACGAGGATGCGGGAGCGCGCCCTGGGGGACATGTGTCGACGGGGACGCGTACGACCACGAGCAAGCCGGCGACATCCGGCAAGCAGCAGGAAATCGTGGTGGAGCCGGAGGAGTCGCCGGAAGCGAGTCGAGGCGAGCTGGCGCTCGAACAGGCCAAGGCCCTGTTCAAGTCGAAGCAGTTCGAGTCCGCGAGAACCCGGGCGCGCGAGTGCGTCGCGATGGAGCCGGAGAACTTCGAGTGCCACCTGTTCCTGGGCTCGGTGGCGGCGAGGCTCGGTCGCAAGGAGGAGGGCGCGAAGCACTACCGCCTCTTCCTCGACCTGGCCCCGTCATCTCATGCCCAGGCGAGCAAGGTGCTGCGCGTGCTGGAGGAGTACGAGTCCATGCAGGGCTCACCTTCCGAGCCGTAGGGCCGCAGCCTGCGCCGTGGACGCGAAGATGCTGGAAGAGCGCCAGTCCCCCAGGGTCTGGCGCGGTCTGCCCCCCGCGCTCCATCCTGTGTGAGCAGGTCGTAGTTGCGTTGTCACGCGCAGGTGGTTAGTACTACCCGGTCACTTGAATCGAGGTGGCGGTCATGATCTACGGTCGGGATGACACCGGCACAGCTGCGCAAGCTGGATGAGGCGCTGAGCGCCTACCTCGATGAGATGGTGGTCGGCATGGGACGG
>NZ_VIFM01000417.1 GCF_006636215.1 Myxococcus llanfairpwllgwyngyllgogerychwyrndrobwllllantysiliogogogochensis
CACCCAGCCGGACCGGCACGTTCACTGAAGCTCCGCCACCCTCGCATCCGAAAGAACTACAGGCCCGCCTGTCCATCCCTTCGCATCCCAGGGCGCCAATCGCCTGGATTCGCGGGTCCCAGGCGCTGGCACGCGGGCTGCTCTACCGAGAGCCAGAGGATGAACCCGAGAGGAGCAGGCACATGACGACGGAAACGGCTGCTTGGACTCGCGACAATGACGGTTGGCTCGTGCGGGTGAAGGTGGGCGGGCGCATCCAGGAGGTCCGCTGCACCACGGAGGTGCAGGCGCGCTACATCGCGGGCGTGCTGGCCTTCAATCCGCCTCCCGCCTCGAAGCTGCGTCACTGAGCCAGGCCGAGAGGGCCCGTGGGCGGGCTGACCAGGTACGCGTCGAGGTGGTACCAGTTGTTGTACGCGACCTTCCACGCGCCCTCGTGGACACCGGGCAGGGGGATGAGGGGGCCACCAATCTGGCCGCTGGTGCCCCAGGTGAAGCCCATGTCCACGCCGCTGGACGTCTCCTGCACGGTGAGGTCCGTGGCGAGCTGGGTGTTGAACCGGCGAATCTCCGAGTTGGTGCCGGACACCCAGAAGATGATGCGGTGGGCGCGCACGTCGAAACCGAACGCGTAGAAGGCGCCCGAGTTGCTCGGGTCCGTGACGATGACGGTGTGCGCGCTGAGCAGGTAGGGGCTGTGGGGATACAGCGGCGTACCGGTGGGGATGCTCGACAGGGGCGTGGGCGCGGTGGGGATGGCGTACGGCGTCCCGGGGATGGTGCCCGGGCAGTAGTTGGACAGCGGCGGAGGCACGGGGAGCGCGTGCTGCTCGGTGGAGCCCAGGGCCGCGAGGTCCTCGGAGGCCGACACGTCGGAGGGGTCGCCACCGCAGGCGGCGGTGGACAGCGAGAGGATGCAGAGCAGCGCGGAGCGGAGATTCTTCATGGTGTGTTCCTCGGTGTGAAGTGACACATCGAGCGTCCACGGCCCTGGGGAGCCGAGGTCGCCTGTGTTGGTGTGGCGGTGGTGAAGTGAAGCGGTGAGGGCCGGGCTATTCGAAGACGACGACTGTCTTCACCCAGCTGTCGGGCCGCGCGGACAGCTCGCGCAGGCGTTCATCTCGGAGCGCGGTAGCGGCGCTGGCGCCGGCGCGGATTCGCTCCATGACCCGCGCGAAGAAGGGCCCGGCTTCGGCGTCCGGGATGTCGATGGGTGAGGCGATGACGGCGCGCGCGCCCGCCTCCGCGAAGGCCACCGGAAGGCTCCATGGCGCGTGGAGATACGGCGCCGTCCTCGCGGCCTGGCAGGCGCCGAGCAACACCACCGGCGCGCCCTTGAGCTTCTGCTTGCGCACCTCGCCCGCGGTGAGCGCGTAGCGGCCACCGGCCTCGGGCGCCATCACCAGCAGCGATGCATCCGACACGCCCAGGTTCACCAGACCGTGCGCGTGAATCTCCACCTCGGTGGCCTCGGCCAGCTCGGCCAGCAGGCGCGACGGCGTGGCGGCCGCGCCCGTCAGCTCCACGCGGCGCGGAGACGGCCCCCCGGACAGCTCCCAGCTGCGCAGCCGGGGCAGGCCCAGCGAGGCGGGGGCATCCACGTCGTAGACCACCAGCGGGCGCGGCGCGGACACCCCAGGCGCCGTGGGCTTCCGGCCCGTGTCGTAGCTCCAGGCGAGCTCCGGCGGCAGCAGGCCCGCCTGACCGTGGACCGGATACCGCGCGAACACATGCACGTGCTCGCAGGGCTTCAGCGCGGAGGCCATCGCCGGAGGCACCAGCGCGGCGACGTCGAAGTCGGGCGAGCGGCGGCTCGCGTCCTGATGACCAAGCAGTTCGCCCGCGGGGCCTCGCGCGGCGACGAGGGTGCGCTCGTCATGCACCTCCACGCCCAGCGCGCAGCGGGTGGGAGCGGCGACGCCCGTCTCTTCCGCGAAGAGGGTCAGCGCGCCCGCCCAGTCGCCGGTGGAGCCCGCATCCAGGATGAGGGACGAATAGCTGTAGGCGCGGGCCTTGGCGGCCACCGGGTCCTGCGAGCCCAGGCGCGAGCCCTCGTCGATGGCCTTTCGCAGGAGCGCGCGGCCCGCCTCGCGGTCCGAGCCGATGACGGCGCGCCCCTCGATGTGCGTGGCGATGACCTTCTCGCCCGGACGCAGCCAGCCCGCGGCATCCAGCTTCTTCAGACCCTCGCGCACCTGCTCCACGTCCCCGGGCTTCGGGTCCAGGCGAGCGAGGTCCGCCAGCACGAGGCCGCCGTTGAGGAAGAAGGGCACATCGCAGCTCGGCGCCTTCTGGAGCTCCTCGCGCGCGGCTTTCGGCTGGAGCGCGAAGACATGCAGGGACGCCAGGCTCTCGTGGACATGTCGCCGGGCAGAACAGCTCCTGTCACGCAGGGCCTGCTCGCCCAGATAGGCACGCGTCAGGGCGAAGGCGTTGCGGAAGCGCGCCAGGTCGCCCAGCACCAGCAGCAGGTCCGCCTGGAGCTTCCACTCCTGCGACTGGCGCGCCCACTGGAGGCCCGCCAGGGCGTGCTCGCGCGACTCCACCAGTCGGTGCTCGTCCTTGTAGATGTGCGCCAGCAGGTGCTCGAGCTGACCGCAGCGGTAATCCGCCTTCGCGCTCTCGCACGCCGACACCGCGCGCAGGAGCCGAGCCTCGGCGCCGGCCAGGTCGCCTCGGGCATACTCGGCCAGGGCGCGCTCGCGCTCCACGTTGAGCGTCAGCCACGCATCGCCGAGCGACTTCGCCGCCTGCTCATACACGTCCAGGTGCGCCGGCAAGCCACCCGCCAGGGGCAGCAACCCCAGAAGGATGTCCTGGTGCGCGGTCCCCGCGAACTCCTTCGCGAGCGGCGCCAGCTTCGCGCCATCGAACTTCCCCAACAGCACGTCGCGGAACCGGGCGGCCAGCGGCCCGCGGCGCTGGAAGTCGAGGGTGGCCACGCGCTCGGCGTAGCGCGCCATCGTCTCTCCGCCGTAGTGCGCATCCAGCACCCGCGCGAGCGGCAGCAGGGCCTTCACGTGCTCGGCGGACGGGGCCGTCCACACCGCGATGTTGAACCAGTTGCGCGCCGTGCCCGGCACCGCGCGCGCCACCTCGTCGGGGAAGGGCGTGCCTTCCAAGGCCAGCACCCTGCCGGCCTGCTGCGCGGACTCCCACGCGCCCCGTCGCCCGTCGAGCTGACGCCGCAGCACCGCCGCGCGCTCCTTCGCCTCCTGCGCCCAGCCCACCTCACCGAGCAGCGCCACCGCGTCGAAGGCCTCCGCCGCCAGCGCGTCCAGCCCCAGCTCGTGCAGCACCAGCGCGCGGTTCCACAGCGCCTGCGCGTGCTGGGGGTGCTTCTCCAGGACGCCGTCCAGGAGGATGAGGGCCGACTCCAGCTCCCCCTTCGTCAGCGCCACCACCGCCCTGTCGCTGTCCACGTCCGGTGACGAGGACGCGCGTTGCAGGTAGTCCGCCGCCTGCTCGCGCTCGCCGCGCAGCAGGTGTCCCACCGCCAGGCCCTGCAGGTCGCCTTGGGCCTCCAGCTTCGCCAACATCTGGAGGGGCACCAGCTCCCGGGGGCGCTCATCACCGGAGCGCAGCACGCCATAGGGTCGATGCGCGCTCGCGCCCGCCCAGCTCAGCCGAGCCTCCAGCGAGCGCGTGGGCGCCAGGGCGAGCAACTGCGTCTCATCGCTCCCCGTGTTCCGGGTGCGCAGCACCACCACCGCGAAGACGGCGGCCAGCGAGCCGGACAGCGCGGCGGCGGCCACCCAGTTGCGACGGCGGCTCCACGCGGGACGGAAGGCCCTCACGGGCGCGGCCTCCACACGGGACGCAGGCGCCACGGCTCCACTCACGGACGCCTTCGCGTCCACTTGCGCCAGCTGCCCCCCGAGCGCCTGGAGCTGGAGGATGTCGTCCAGGTCCGCCTGACACGTCTCGCACGTGCCCAGGTGCTCGCGGAACGCATCGGCCTCTTCCACGGACAGCTCGCCGTCCGCGAAGGCATGCACCTGGTCGTGGATGTCCATGGGCTCCGGAGCGCTCATGGCGTCTCCGCCTTGCCGGTGCCACCGGGCATCAACAGCTCCTTCAGCTTGCGGCGCGCACGGATGAGGCGCGTGCCCACGGTGGCCTTGGGAATCCCCAGGCGCTCCGCGATTTCCTGGTAGGGGCGCCCCTCCAACGCATGGAGGCGGTACACCGTGGAGAACTCCTCGGGGATGCGCTCCAGGGCCTCGCGCAATTGCTCGGGGCCAATGGCGGCCCACGCGGGCGCGGCCTCGGGCTCCGGCGCGGCGATGCGCTCCTCCAGCTCCTCCGCCGACACATCCGAGCGGCGCTCACGCGTCCGGGAACGACACCGGTCGATGAAGAGGTGATGGAGGATGGTGAAGAGCCACGCGCGCCCGTCCGTGCCGGGGCGGTAGCGGGCCAGGTTGCGCAGCCCGCGCTCGAAGGTGTCCTGGACCAGGTCCCTGGCGTCCGTCGCGTTTCCGCACAGTCGGAGCGCCGTGGCGTGCAACGCCGCCTCGTGCTCCCGGGCGAAGGCCGCGAACCAGCGGCTGTCCAGGGTCGGCGTTGAGAGGGGCCTGCTTTCCACGTGGGGTGCAGGCTGGACCGTCCTGTCCGTGCCCGTCAAGCCCTGAGACCGTGCTCGGCGGGGGAGTGCGACGGGTATTTGCAGGGCGAAGGCATCCATGGCGGCTTGCCCCACTCAACGCCGCCCCCTCGCCATCTTCCCGAAGGAATTTCCGGGCGAATTCATCCGCCCCCACCGGGGCCCTCCAAGCGGATGGGCTTCAGGCCCCCGCCTGGGGATTGCGCCGGACGATTTCGCCATTGAGGACGTTGGCGAAGCCCACCCACGCCAGATACGGCGCCACCAGCCACGCGGCGGGCCGGTCCACCTCGCGCGTGGCGGCGATGTAGGCACCGATGCTGCCCAGCAGGGCCACGTTGTCCGCCAGGGCCTGTCGGGGCTGATGCCGACCGAAGAAGAGCCAGGACCACGCGGCATTCAGGCCCAGTTGCACCCCCCACCATCCCAGCGCCCGGGAGCGAGAGGGCCCCGCGGGCGCCGTCCACACCCGCCAGCCGGAGATGGCGATGAGGGCATAGAGCGCCGTCCACACGGGCGCGAAGGCCTTGGGCGAGGGCTGGAAGGGAGGCTTGCGCAGGTGTCGGTACCAGCGGGTGTCGGCGGAGCTGTGTCGTGCCCCCAGGACCGCCGCGCCCAGCGTGAGCGCGCCAAAGGCGCCCAGCGCGATGACGGACTCGGTGCGCAGCGTGGGGTTGAGGGCGGCACGCTTCACCGGCCCCGGAACGGTTCGCGTCGAGGGCTCCCACGGGGTGTGCATTGGACGTTCTCCCACGCGCGATGCGCGCCAGTGTTCGGTGCAAGGTGGTGATGGCCCGCATCGCCTGCCACCCCTGTTGACTGTTGGCGGGTGGGCGCTCTATCGAGCCTTTGGGGAGGAACGACATGGTGAGCGCGGAGGAAGTGCTCGACTTCTGGTTCGGTCAACCGGCGGACCCGGCTCGCAACCCGGCCTGCATTCGTCCTCGCGCCGCGTGGTTCCGGCGCGACGCGGCCTTCGACGCGGAGTGCCGGGACCGCTTCCTGGACGCCCACGAGCGCGCGGCGGCCGGGGAGCTGAGCGCCTGGCGGAATGAACCCCGCAGCAGCCTGGCCCTGGTGCTGCTCCTGGACCAGCTACCCCGCAACATCTTCCGGGGCACGCCGCGCGCGTTCGCCACGGATGCCATGGCGCGCTCGGTGGCGCGTCACGCGCTGGCGCGGGGCCTGGACCTCACGCTGCCCTCCGTGTGGCGCTGGTTCATCTACCTGCCCTTCGAACACAGCGAGGAGCTCTACGACCAGCGGCTGTCGGTCTCCCTCTTCGAGATGCTGACGCTGCATCATTCCGGCAGCCACGAACCGCTCGACTACGCGAAGCGCCACCTGGATGTCATCGCGCGCTTCGGACGCTTCCCGCACCGCAATGATGCGCTGGGCCGTCCATCCACGCCCGAGGAGACGCGCTTCCTCCAGGAGCCGGGCTCGTCCTTCTGACGGGCGCCGCGCGCTCCCGACGGGCCCAAGGCCCTCACCTGGGCCCGTGCCTGAAGACCGGCGCGAATAAGCCGGGCGCGCGTGCGTCCGACGCCGGGCGAGCACTCGTGGGCTCGTCATGTGCGCTCGTCACATGGATGTGAATTCAATGTATTCGTGATTTTATCAGCGTCCTTCCGGCCGGGGAGATGCCTGACGCGAGTGCGTGCTGGGTTAGTGTGACGACCCACGCACATCGCAAGAGGGGGCCGTGGCGGGAGAGACCTGGAAAATCATCCGGCTGCGCTGGCGCAACCACTGGCGGTTGATGCTGGGCGTGGCGGTGTTGTCCACCGCGCTGGCGGCGCTGGCGTGGCGCGGCGGCTGGCTGGACGACCTGGAGCGCGGCGCGTACGACCAGGCGCTCACCACGTTCACCGTCGGGCGCGGGAAGTCTCCCCATGTGTCGGTGGTGGTCATCGACCAGTCGACGCTGGACGGCATCCGCGCCAACGAGCGCTATGCGCTCAACTTCGGCAGCTGGCCCTACAGCCGCAACCTGTGGGCCCGCGTGGTGGAGCAGTTGGAGGCGGAGGGCGCGCGCGCCGTCGTGTTCGACGCGGTGATGGACGAGCGCTCCTCCGACGAGTCCACGGACCTGGCCTTCGCCCAGATGCTGCGCGACACACGCATCCCGTTCTTCCTGGGCGTCTCCACCAACGCCAACGCGCAGCCATTGCCGCGCGCGGACTTCGACCAGGTCCCCGCCTCCCCGCTCGCGCC
>NZ_VIFM01000418.1 GCF_006636215.1 Myxococcus llanfairpwllgwyngyllgogerychwyrndrobwllllantysiliogogogochensis
GGCGGTAGGCAATGCGCGGGGGGGACATGAAGGGCTCCGTCTGGATTTCCGCGACGCCCGAAGTGGCGCCATGTGCCTTCATTCTCTGAAACCCCCGCTACGAGTTTCCTCGCATCCTTCATTTTTTGAGAATCCGTCCGAGGCTCCGCCCGGACGTGGAGTCGACTCACACGGAAGGTGAAGTCCGCTGCCGGGCCTGGGGCGCGGAATACCCATGCCCGGCTCTCTTCAATGAGAGTGGTGGGAGGAGCCCGGCTCGCCGCCGGACAGGGGCGAGGGGCCACCGGGGCGCAGCCGCCGCACGGCGCGCAGAAGGAGCTGCTCGTCGCGGGGGTTGGCGAGGAAGCCGCGGGCGCCGAGCTTGCGGGCCCGCTCGAAGCCCTCGTCGTCGGAGCTGCCGTGGACGATGAGGGCGCCTTCGATGTGGACCTCACCGGCCAGCAGTCCCTCCATGGCCTGGATGGGCGCGAGCACCACGTCGCCGGGGCCCGTGTGCAGGACGTCCAGGGGCGTGGCGACGCGGGCCTGGTGTCCGTGGCGCGCCAACTGGCGGGAGATGAGGACGGCGGTGACGGGGGGCCAGCCATAGAGCAACAGAGGGCCCCCCGGGGCAGGCGCGGGGGTGGCGGCGGGCTCCGCGGGCTCCTCGATGCCGTACAGCTCCGACAGGGCGCGGGTGATGGCGGTGTCGGAGGCCACGTGCGCCTCGACGCGCGGCTTGCCGGTGATGGCGCGCACGGCGTCGACAGCTTCCAACGAGACGGGCGCGGGCAGGGCGATGTGGAGGACCTCGCGCTCGCCCTGCTCCAGCGGCACCAGCTCCACGCGCAGGGGCACGGCGCGGTGCTGCCGCGCGATGCGAGCGGGGAGGAGGTCCGCCATTCCGCGCTCGGGAGGCGTCAGGTCCAGGTCCACGGCCTCCACGCCGAGCTGGGCCGCGAGGCCGCGCAGCACATCCGCTTCCGAGCACACGCCCTCACGCACCAGCGCGCGTCCCAATGGGACGTGTGTCTCATGGTGGTGGACCAGTCCAACCCGGAGCTGGGCGCGGTTGAGCACTCCCATCTCCAGGAGGATTTCCCCGAGCGGACGCCTGGTACTGGATTCCATACACAGCAATCTTCACGCGGCAGCGCGCTTCGCGAGGCTCGAGCGCGGGTGCGCTTGCCCGCCCGCCCGGCCTTCAGCCTCGCGAGGGGAACACGCGCGCCCAGCTCTCCGGCTGGAAGCCCACGAGGACGGCGGTGGGCGTGACGAGCACGGGCCGCTTGACGAGCTTCCCGTCGGCGGCGAGCCACGCGTGCAGCTCCGCGTCACTCGCCGCGTCGACCTTGGCCTTGCCGAGCGCGCGGTAGCTCAGCCCGCTGGTGTTGAGCCACTTCCGGACGGACACACCGCTACGGGGTATCCACTGCGCCAGCTCCGCGACAGTGGGCGGACTGTCGACGATGGGACGCACACGGTGGGACACGCCCTGGGCTTCCAGCCACTTCAGCGCCTTCTTGCAGGTGGAACAGCCCGAGTAGGAGAGGACAAGGACCTCGTTCGACATGGCGCGCGCTTCTAGCAGCCCGGGCGCGGTTTGCGAGCGGCCACGACGCCGTGCTAGCGCGCCGGGTATGGACACGTCCGCCTCCGAGTGTACGAAGCGCTTCCTCATGACGGTGCTGACCCTGGGGGTGCTCGCCACCGCCTGCTCGTCGACGCCGGAGAAGCCCGGAGTCGTCCCCGAGCCGGACGGCGGCACGTCGGGAGGAGGGGACGGAGGGCCCATCATCGAGGTGCCCGAGGACGGTGGGACGATTGTCACCGGCACCTTGTCCGGGACGCTGACGGAGGCGGGCTCTCCGTACCGCGTGCTCGGCGACGCGCAGGGTGTCGTCACCATCCCCAAGGGGCAGGTCCTCACGGTGCAGCCCGGCGTCATCCTCGACTTCAAGGGGCGCCCCGAGGTGACGGAGGCCGACGTGGAGTCAGGCGCGGCCGACAGCGTGATGAACCACCATGACGGACGCGTGGAGGTGCGCGTGTACGGCGGCATCCAGGTACGTGGCACGGCGGACAAGCCCGTGCTGCTCACCTCCACCAACCGCTACGGCTGGTGGGGGATGAACTTCTTCGGTGAGAACTCCGTGGGCGACGGAGACCCCGTCTTCGAGCACATGGTCTTCGAGAAGGTCCGCAAGAATGACTACAACGGCAACCGCGACAAGACGCGCGGCGCGCTGTGGGCCTACTACCCGGGGCCGGTGATGATTCGGCACTCGGTGTTCCGCGACAACATGGCGTCGGCCAAGTGTGGCGCGCTGGACTTGATGTTCACCGTGGGCTCGCGCGTGGAGGACACGCTGTTCGAGGGCAACCGCACGTCGGACATCGACCGCTTCGCGCAAGCAGGCACGTCGTCCATGGCGGGCGGCGGAGCGATGTGCGTGACACACGGGCGCGACTCCGTGGTGCGAGGCAACACCTTCCGCGACAACGGCCTGGAGGCGTTCCGGGGCGCCGTCACCAGCTCGCTCGAGCCGCGCCCCATCCTCGCGTGGCCCAACTCCCAGAACACCTATGACCTGGGCGGAGGCGGCGTGCTGCACTACTTCCAGCCGAACAATGACCTGGTCGAGGACAACCTCTTCGAAGGCAACTTCGTGACGCAGGGCCCGGCCGCGGCCATCTACCTGGAGGACATGGGCACGCGCGCCCTCACGCTGCGCGGCAATCGCTTCCTGGAGAACCGCTCGGGCGCGGGCGGCGTGGTGGTGTGCAACCGGGGCAGCGGCGCGGTGGAGCTGGTGGTGGCCGCCGACAACGTCTTCACCGGCAATACCGCCAACGGGCGTCCGGCGCCGAACGTGTCGGGGGACTGCACCACGGCGGCGCAATAGCCGCGTGTCCCCTCACGTCACTGGGGAGGCTCCGTCCCGGTGAGTGTCTTCACCACGCGGCGGGCGGCGCGGCCCAGCCTCACGCCCGCGCGGTGGTGGAGCTTGGGCAGGAAGGCGTGGGTGGAGCCGCTCGAGGGCTTCAGGAGCTTGAGCTCGCCCCGGCGCAGCTCGCGCGAGGCCAGGTGCTCGGGCAGCCACCCGTAGCCCAGGCCTTCCAGAATCGCCGCCTTCTTCGCCGCGAAGTCGTTGAGGTGCACCGTGGAGCGCATCTCCAGGGAGACGGTGCTGAGCTGGAGCCGGGGGTCGGAGCCGCGCACGGTGAGCAGCAGGTGCTCCGACAGCTCCTCTTCCTGGAGCGTCCCGCGCCTGCGCCGTGCCAGCGGATGGGAGCGGTGGGCCACCAGCAGCGCCTTCAGCTCTGGCAGCGCATAGCTGCGCAGGCCTGGTAGCGAGGGCGGAAGCACGGACACCATGAGGTCCGCCTCGTCCCGCACGAAGGCCGCTTCCACCCCGGCCAGGAACTCCGACGACACATGGAAGCGCGTGCCGGCGCCCTCGGCCCGCAGCGCCTTCACCACGCGCAACAGGGGCTCGGCCGGGAAGACGCCGTCGAAGACGATGCGCAGCGTGGGCTCCCAGCCCGCGCGAATCTCCGCGCACGTCGCCTCCAGCTCCCGCTCCGCCGCGAGCAGCTTGCGACAGTGCTCCAGCACGCGCTCTCCCGCGGGCGTCAGCCGCGTCCGATAGCCGCGCCTGTCGAGCAGCTCCAGCTCCGTCTGTCCCTCCAGCGTGCGCAGGGTGTAGAGCACCGCCGTGTGCCCCTTTCCCAGCGCCTGCGCCGCGGCGGCGAACGTGCCGTGTCGGGCGAGGGCGTCCAGCGCACGGGCCTGCTCCAAGGTGACGTTCATCGCCCGCATTGTGCACGCCCCTGACAGTCAGCGCTGACCCACCGTCACAACTGCAACTGTGACGCAGTGCGGCTTACTTGTGTGATGGGTGCTGTTCTAGAGTCAACGCTCCACTCGACGGAGGGGTTTATGACGGGAAGGCTGAGTTGGGCCCTGGCAGCGGCGATCGCATTGGGTTCCGCGGGCGCGAGCGCTCAGGAAGTCGCGACGTACAGCGCGCCGACGGGACTGGAAGTCACGGTCGGCCTCGGGTTTCAGGCGGGAGCGGGTTACGTCTACAAGAACGGTGCACGGTTGGACCGCACCGTGGGTGATGTGAAGTTGAGCGACGCCGCGAACGGCGCAGTGCCCTTCCTGGTGGAGGTGGGCTACCGCGTGACGCCGAACTGGTTCGTCGGCGCGTACGGCAGCTACTCGTACATCCTCACCAAGGAGAATCCGTACTCCTGCTTCGAGGGTTGGGAGTGCGCGGCCTCGCAGCTGCGCTTCGGTCCTCAGGTGCAGTATCACTTCTCGCCCACGGCCTCGTTCGACCCCTTCGTCGGCGTTGGCTTCGGCATGGTGCTCCTGAACAACGAGAACTCCGGCCCCACGCAGGTTCAGGTGGGACCTGGGGCGCCCGTCACGGCGAACCTGAAGCTGAAGAGCCAGACGCGTGGTCCCGAGTTCGTGAACGTCACCGTCGGCGGCAAGTGGCGCCTGGGGCACTCGCTGTCCTTCGGCCCCTACCTCACCGGCACCTACGCGCGTTACACGACGCGCTCGGGTGACACCACGCTGGCGCTGCCCGCCCCGCTGCCCACCACGACGACGCCGCTGGGCCCCGCCGAGGACGGTCCGTACGGTCTCATCATGCTGGGCATCCGAGGCAGCTGGAACATCTGAACCGTTGAGCTGTTGAACCGGGGGTCTGCTTCGGGCTGACCCCTGGTGTGACGCGGAGTGCCCAACGCTCCGCGTCGCCCCTTCCTCGAGGAAGAGGGCGGTCCTTCCGAGATGATTCAGGCCCGGCAGACGCGTCAGAGTACGGGCGGAGTCGTTCATCTCGATAGGAGTCGCCCATGATTCGGAAGTGGTGGAGTGGCGCGTGTGGTGTCGCGAGCGCGGTGGCCATCCTGGGAGCACTGCCCGCGAGTGCCCAAGCCCTGACGCCGCCTGACTGGCAACGACAGCTGGGAAGTACCGCGGACGAGCTGGCGCTGGCCGTCACCTCCGTGGGCGACGCCGTCTACATGGCGGGCCACACCGGCGGACAGCTCGGCTCCGAGGTGTCGTCGGGCGGTCAGGACCTCTTCGTTTCGAAGCACGGCGTGGACGGCACGCTTCGCTGGGTGCGGCAGCTGGGCACGGCGATGAATGACCGGGCGATATCGGTGACGGCGGACCTGGCGGGCAACGTCTACGTCGCGGGCTACACGTGGGGCAGCTTCCTTCCGTACGTCAACGCGGGTGGCACGGACTTCTTCGTGCTGAAGCTCGACGCGAAGGGCGCGCTGGAATGGGTGCAGCAGTTCGGCACGGAGACGGACGACTTCGCCACCGGCATCGCCGTCACGCGCCGCGCGGGACAGGACGGCCTCTTCGTCGCGGGCTATTCGCTGGGGCGCATCGACGGGACTCCCACGCCGGGCAACTACGACGTGGTGGTGGCCAAGTTCGACACGGGTGGCAACCCGTACTGGATGCGGCAGTTTGGCTCGGCGCGGAGCGACATTGCCCTGGGTGTGGCGGTGAGCCCGCGCGAGGACATCTACGTCGCGGGGTACACGCAGGGCAGCCTCGACGGTGTCACGGCGACGGGAAACACGGTGGACCTGTTCCTGGCGAAGTATGACGTGCTCGGTAAGGCGCAGTGGGTACGTCAGCTGGGCTCGGCGAGTGACGAGTACGGCACGGGGGTCGCCGTGGATGAAGACGGCGCGGCCTATGTGTCTGGCTACACCTTCGGTGCGCTCGACGGGAACGTCCGAGTGGGCACGTACGACGCGGTGCTGGTGAAGTATGACGAGGCGGGCACGCGGCAGTGGACGCGGCAGCCTGGTACGACGACCACGGACTATGGGCAAGGCGTCGCGGTGGGTGTGGATGGCACCGTGCACCTGGTGGGGCACACGTCGGGCGCGCTGGATGGCAACGTGTCACTGGGTGGCAGTGACGTGTTCCTGTCCACGTACGACAAAGCGGGCAACCCGCTTGGCACGCGTCAGGTGGGCTCCAGCACGTCGGACCGCGGGCAGGCCGTGGCCGTCGGTGACGATGGAGCGGCGTACGCGGTGGGCTACACCTGGGGCGCTCTGCCCGGGAGCGACAGAGCGGGTGGCTACGACGCCATCCTCTTTCGCTTCTGAGTGAGGCCGAGCCGGCGAACTCTCGCCGGGGCGGGTGTCGCGAAGCAGGTGCGCGGCACCTGCTTGCTTCGAGGCGGAGGACCTTCGAGCCCTCATACCTTCGAGCCCTCATACCTTCGAGCCCTCATGATGTGCGGGGGGCGCGAAGCAGGTGCGCGGCGCCTGTTTGCATCGAGGCGAAGGACTTTCGAGACTTCATGGTGAGCGGGTGTCGCGAAGCAGGTTCGCGGCACCTGCTTGCATCGAGGAGAAGACTTTAGAGGACCTAACAAAAGTCAGGGCTGGGGTGGCCACGAACGAAGGGCATCCCCAGCTTGAGTGCATGGTCCGCGAACTCGTTCCCGACGCCTTCTGGCAGCGTGTGGCGCCGCTGCTGCCCCGGCCA
>NZ_VIFM01000419.1 GCF_006636215.1 Myxococcus llanfairpwllgwyngyllgogerychwyrndrobwllllantysiliogogogochensis
GCCTCCGTCTCGGCGGGGGTGGAGACCTGGGGTGCGGGAGCCTGCGCGGACAAGAGGAGCGCGGAGGCGACGACGGCGAGCTTGGGCAGGAAGGGCTTCATACGCGGGGCTGGGGACCCTGGGAGGTGGGCGCGGGCTCGCCCCATGACAACCGGGAGTGCATGGAAAATTTCCGGAGGTGGACACAGGTTAGACTGTCCGCACGCCCATGGACATCCGGACTCAGAGCGCTCTGCTGGCATCCATCATCGGCCTGGCCCTGGGCGTGTCCATGTTGTTGCGCCCGGCCCGGCCGAAGGTCCTCACCCTGTACTCCGTCTTCGCCCTGACGGTGGCCGGGTACTACCTCTCGTTCTTCTTCCACAGCCTCTTTCCCGCGGCGACCTACCCCTGGGCGGCACGCATCACCCTGGGCATCACCGTGCTCGTCGCCTCGCTCGTCCCAGGCGCGGCCGTGGGCTTCTTCCTCGAGTTCTTGGATGTCAGCAAGGGAACACACCAGGTCGGCCGCCGGCTCGCCCTCCTGTCGGTCTTCCTGGGGCTGGCGGTGGCCGTCACCCCCCTGGCCGACAAGGTGTGGGCTCGCGTGGCCATGGGCGTCTGGGTGCTCGGCTCCCTGCTCGCTTCGGTGTCGTTGCTGCTCCACCGGGTCCGGACCAACGAGTCCCGCATCGAGCAACTGAGGCTGATGTACCTCGCCATCGGCGCGGCCGCGGGCATCCTGTTCTCGGCGCTCGACTTCCTGGGCACCGTCATTCCGCTGCCGACGCTCGGGCCCGTCTTCACCACGCTGTACCTGTTCTTCCTCGCGCAGACGCTGTTGCGGCTGCGGCTGATGGACCTGCATGAGCTGTTGGGGAAGATCGCCTCGCAGACGGTGCTGGCGGTCATCCTCGCGGCCGTCTTCACCGTGCTGACGGCGTGGGTGGACGAGGACACGGGGCTGTTCGTCTTCAACACGGTGGTGGCGGCGTTCGTCATCCTCATCCTGTTGGACCCGCTGCGCACGAAGGTGGAGGAGATGGTGGTGCGCATCTTCTTCCGCGAGCGCTTCGCGTTGCTGGACGCGCTGGGGATGTTGCGGGCGCGGATGGCGAACGTCATCGACATCTCCGAGCTGGCGCGACTGGTCCTCGACACGCTCCACGAGACGGGCCGCGTGACGCACGCGTCGGTGTATCTGCTCGCGGAGGACCGGCCGGGGTATCGGCTGCTGGATTCGCGGGGGCCGTTGCCGGTGTCGTTCCTGGACACGGCGGCGGCGCGAGGCCTGTTGTTCGCGGTGGCCAGCGGGCAGAAGGCCGTGCTGCTGGAGAACGTGGAGCGGCGTGGCGCGACGATGCGACTCCAGTCGGTGGAGGGACGGCGCTACCGCGACGAGCTCAAGCGGCTGAACGACACGCGCGCGGCGCTGGTGCAGATGAAGGCTGGCATCAGCGTGCCGATGGTGGGCAATGACCGGGTCATCGGCTTCCTGAATCTCTGGGACGAGCGGGTGCCGGAGGCGTACGCGTCCGATGAGATTGCCCTCATCCTGGAGGTCGCGGAGAAGCTGGCGACGGTGCTGGAGAACTCGAAGCTGTACGAGAAGATTCGAGAGAGAGATCGACTGGCGGCGCTGGGAGAGATGGCGGCCGGCCTCGCCCACGAGATTCGCAATCCGCTGGGGGCCATCAAGGGCGCGGCCCAGTGTCTGGACCCCATGCGGCTGCCGGGTGAAGACGGCGAGTTCCTGGAGGTCATCGTCGAGGAGGTCAACCGGCTCAACGGCGTGGTGACGGCGTTCCTCGACTACGCGCGGCCGATGAAGCAGAGCTTCGGGCCCACGGACTTGAACGAAGTCGTGACGCGGACGATGCGCCTCATCCAGAACGACGTGCCGGCGAACGTCCAGCTCGCGGTGGAGTTGGACTTGCTCCTGCCCCGAGCGGATGGAGACGCCGAGCAGCTCAAGCAGGTGCTCATCAACCTGGTGCAGAACGCGGTGCAGGCGCTGGACACGCGCGAGGGTCGAATCACCGTGCGCACGGAGAAGCCGGAGCGCTTCGGCGAGTTCCGCAACGCGGGGGGCGAGGTGCTGGAGGTGCGCGTGTCCGACAACGGCCCAGGCATTCCATCTGACCAGCAACCGCACATCTTCGTGCCCTTCTTCACGACGAAGCAGAAGGGCACGGGGCTGGGGCTCGCCATCTGCCAGCGCATCGTGAAGAACCACGGCGGCAGCATTTCGGTGCAGAGCAAGGCGAGCGAAGGCACCACGTTCATCATCCGGCTGCCCGCATTGCCGGCGGAGAAGCCCGCGGAGGGGCTCGTCGCGGAGGGCACGGGCACCCCGCCGCCCGCGACGCGCATCTCCCAGTCGTTCCCCATGCCGGAGGAGCTGCGAGAGCCCCCTGCCCCATCGGCCCCGGAGCCTCGACCCAAGCGCGAGCGGCGGCGCCGAGCAAGCTGAGTGGGATTGGCGCTAGGCTGTCTGGCCATGAGCGCCTGCCCCTTCTGCCACGAGACGATGCGGCCCACCTTCCTGGGAGGCTTGCCCCGCGAGGAGTGTGGCCACTGCGGCTCCGTCTGGTTCGAGGGCGAGGCGCTGACGAAGGTGATGGGAGGCTCGGTGTCGGACGCGCTGGTGCGCCGCGCGAAGGGACACCCGGGCGTGTGCAAGGGCTGTCAGGCGAAGGTCCAGTACGTCCCCGAATGTCCGAGCTGTGGAACACCCGCGCCCAGCTGTCCCCGGTGCGGGCATGCGCCGCTGCCCGTGGTTCAGGTTCTGGGCGTCACGGTGGAGGTGTGCTCGGACTGCGCGGGCGTGGCATTGGACCCGGGCGAGCTGCAACAGCTCCAGCAAGCGGCGGCGCAGTATCGCGACTCACCGCTGGACGTGCGGCCCACGCTCAAGCTGGGGCGAGCGACTGCGTGCGCGGAGTGCAAGCGCGAGGTGAAGCCACGCTACGGCTTCGTCTGGGAAGAAGCCCTGTACTGCGGAAGCTGCGCGCCCGAGGGCTCCGCGCCCTTCACGGAGGAGCTGACGAAGGCGGAGCCCTCCTCCGAGATGAGCACCCCGCTTTTGTCCGGCTACACCGGGAACATGGCCGCGGGTTACACGGGGGACACCACCGGCCCCGCGCTGCTGTGGCTGTTCAGGCGCGTCTTCGGGTAGTGAGCCGAGACGAGCCGGAGGCCCGCGCTCACAGGAGAGTGGCCCCCTACGCGCCTGGCGGAGGACCGCGCCTCAGTTCAAGGTCGCGGTCGCCTGCGCCAGCTTCTCCTGCGTGGCTTCCCACCGCGCATAGAGGTCTTCCAGCGTGTCCTTGCCCTCGCGGTGCGCGTCCATGAGCGGCTTGGCGCGAGCGAAGTCGTTGTAGAGGACGGGGTCGGCGAGCTGTGCCTCGCGCTCCTTCTGCGCGGCCTCCACCTTGGCGATCTGCTCCTCCAGCTTGGAGATCTCCTTCTTGAGCGGACCCTCCACCACGCTGCGCCGCTGACGCGCCTCGGCCTCCTGCCGCTTGCGCTCCTTCTCCGTCATCGCCACGGAGGACGCAGTGTCGCCCCGGGCCGCGCTCGCGCCACCCGCCGCGGCCTCCGCCTTCAGTCGCTGCTGCTCCTGGTGGTACAGGTAGTCGTCCAGGTTGCCCGGGTGTGGCGTCAGCTTCCCGTCCGCCACCTCCCAGACCTGGGTGCACAACCCGTTGATGAAGCTGCGGCTGTGGCTGACGAACAGCAGCGTGCCGCCGTACAGCTTCAGCGCTTCAATCAGCATCTCCGCCGAGTCCAGGTCCAGGTGGTTGGTGGGCTCGTCCATCAGCAGGAAGTTGGAGGGCACCAGCAGCAGCTTGGCCAGCGCCACGCGAGCCCGCTCACCACCGCTGAGCACGCCAATGGGCTTCTCCACGTCATCGCCGCTGAAGAGGAAGGCGCCGAGCACGCCGCGCACGTAGCTCTCCGGCTTGTCCGCCGCGAGCGGACGCACTTCCTCGATGATGGTGTTCTGTCGGTCCAGCTTGTCCGCGTGGTGCTGCGCGTAATAGCCCACCACCACGTTGTGCCCGATGGTCACCGTGCCCGAGTCCGGCACCAGCTCCCCCGCCACCATCCGCAGAAGAGTCGTCTTGCCCGCGCCGTTGGCACCCACCACGGCGATGCGCTGGCCGCGCTCCACCCGGCCCGAAAGGCCGTCGTACACGGTCTGCGCGCCATAGCGCTTGGTGATGCCTTCCAGCGTCACCACGTCGCGTCCGCTCCGGTCCACTTCCGGGAAGCGGAACTTCATCGTGGAGCGCTCCTCCAGGACCTGGACCTTCTCCAGCTTCTCCAACATCTTCGCGCGGCTCTGCGCCTGCTTGGCCTTGGTGGCCTTCGCGCCGAAGCGGTCGATGAAGCCCTGCAGCTCCGCGCGCCGGTTCTCCACCTTCTCCGCCCGGGCCTGGAGCAGCACCTTCTCCTCGGCGCGCAGGCGCTTGTAGTCGTCGTAGTTGCCGGCGTACTCGCGCACGCCTTCGAGTTCCAGCGACACCACGCGGTTGATCTGCCGGTTGAGGAAGTCCCGGTCGTGGGAGATGAGCACCAGCGCCTTGCTGGAGCGGCGCAGGAAGCCGTCGAACCACGCGAGCGTGGGGACATCCAGGTGGTTGGTCGGCTCGTCGAGGAGCAACAGGTCAGGGTCCTGGAGCAGCAGTCCCGCCAGCGCCGCGCGCATCCGCCAGCCACCCGAGAGCGCCGAGGTGGGCTTGGCCAGGTCGTTGTCCTTGAAGCCCAGGCCCTTGAGGATGCGCTCGGCGTGGTGCCGGCCGAAGCGGTTCTCGAAGTCGTCCAGCTCCGCGTGCAGGTCCGCCAGGGACTGGGCCAGCTCCAGCTGGTCCTCCTCGTCCGTGGCCGCCGAGAGCGACTCCTCGGTCTCCTTGAGGCGGGTCTCCAGGGTGTCGCGCCCCGGGACGGTACTCATCACCGCCTCCACCACCGTGCCCTCCGGCAGCCCGGCGATTTCCTGGGGCAGGTACCCCCAGCGGGCCCGGCGACGGTAGGTCAGGGACCCTGAATCCGGCTGGGCGACCCCCGCCAGGATTTTCATCAGGGTGCTCTTCCCCGTCCCGTTGGCCCCGACGAGGCCTACACGGTCCTTGGGGCCGAGGGTGAAGCTGTCGCTGTCGAAGAGGACCTTCTTTCCATAGGAGAGGCTGAGGTCCTGGGCGATGACGAGGCTCATGGCGGCCGGGGATGTAACAGCCCTGGGCTCCTCGGGAAATGGCTCAGATGCCTGTCTGGAGACCGTGGGGGCCAACGTCCCCTTTCCGGACCTGCCCGGGGCCTGCCTATACTCCGGCCCCACATGGCTGCCCCCTGTCCCCATTGCGGAAGCACCGACGGCGTCGACCACCTCTGCTCAGGCCAGAGCCTCCAGCTCATCGGCCAGGTGCTCGATGGCCGCTACAAGATTGAAAGCGTGCTCGGCCAGGGCGGCATGGGCATGGTGTTCCGCGCCACGCAGACCTCGGTGCAGCGCCCCGTCGCGGTGAAGACGCTCAACCCGTCGCTCGCCGCCGCGCCCCAGTTCTTCGAGCGCTTCCGACGAGAGGCGGAGATCGCCAGCCGCCTGCGCCACCCCAACGTCATCACCATCTTCGACTTCGGCCGCGCGCCCGACGGCACCTGCTACTACGTGATGGAGCTGCTCCAGGGCGAAAGCCTCAAGGAAGTGGTGAAGCGCGAGGGGCCCATGTCCCTGCGCCGCGCCACCAGCCTCATCGAGCAGGCCACGCAGGGCCTCGCCCACGCGCACCAGGAAGGGTGCGTCCACCGCGACCTGAAGCCGCACAACATCATGGTGCAGGACCTGGGCGGGCGGGACTTCGTCAAGGTGCTGGACTTCGGTCTGGTCAAGGCGCTCGAGGCCGAGGAGGAGGAGCAGCTCACCTCCACCGGCCAGGTGCTGGGCACGCCGCAGTACATGCCGCCAGAGCAGGCCGGTGGCGAGGCCGTGGACCAGCGCTCCGACCTGTACTCCATGGCGGGCGTGCTCTACTTCTGCCTCACGGGCAGCTCGCCGTTCGGCGCGAACACCGTGCGCAAGGCGCTCACCGCGTCACTCACGCAGCAGGTGCCCGCGGTCAACTCCAAGCGCCAGGGCGCCCCGGTCCCCGCCGCGCTGGATGCCTTCTTCCGCAAGGCCCTGTCCCCTGAGAAGGAGGACCGCTACCAGAGCGCGCAGGAGCTCATCGACGCGATGATGGAGTCGGTGGAGGACGTCAGCGCCGAGCAGCTCGATGCGATGCCCAGCGGCGGCTCCAGCTCCGGCGTCAACGAGCGAGGCAGCGGCAGCCGGGCCAGCGGCAGTCGCGCGGGACGTCCGGGTGCCGGCAGCGGCAGTGGCGTGCGCTCCTCGCGCGTCGGCGCGTCACCGGGTCGTGGCTCCACGCCTTCCAACGTCGTCATCGCGCGCAGCCAGGCGGGAGCGCCGGGCGGAAGTGGCTCGTCACCCAGCCGCGTCCGTCCACCCCCTGCCCGGGCCGCGGC
>NZ_VIFM01000041.1 GCF_006636215.1 Myxococcus llanfairpwllgwyngyllgogerychwyrndrobwllllantysiliogogogochensis
AGCCCTCCAGAGCCGATGGTACTCCGCGGGAAACCGCGTGGGAGAGTAGGTCGCTGCCGGATTCTTTTTGAGAGAAGCCCTCGTCGCCTCGTGCGACGGGGGCTTTTCGCTTTTGTGCGTCTGGAGTCTCCGACGCCGCGAGGAGGCCCCGTGCCCGCTTCGGCCGCCAGGGCGTCCGCGGGCTTGGGCTTGAAGCCACTCTCGAGCGCTGACGGCCTTGCGCGGCTTCAGGGCACTCGCAGCACCACCTTGCCCACCGTCGCGCGCGACTCCAACCGCTGGTGGGCTTGCGCGGCTTCCTCCAACCCCACCACCAGCCCCAGCTTCACGCGCAGCTGCCCTCCCGCCAGTGCGCTTCCCAGCGCCTCGCGCGCCCGCCGCTGCAGCGCGGCCGGGTGTGGCGTGCGCAGCCAGTACGCGCTGACCTTCAACGACTTCGCGTACAGCGTCTCCACCTCTACCGCCGCTGGGGGCCCGCTCGCGCTCCCGTACGCCACCAGGTGCCCGAAGGCCGCCAGCGACTCCAGGCTGCTTGCCCACGTGCTGGCACCCACGGAGTCCAGCACCACCTCCACGCCAGCTCCTTGCGTGACGGTGCGCACCCACTCAGCGACTGAGGCGGTCCCTCCGTAGACAAAAACCTCATCGGCTCCGGACTCGCGCGCGAGCTTTGCCTTCTCCTCGCTGGAGACCGTTCCGAGCACTGTCGCACCTGCTTGTTTCGCGAGCTGGATGGCCAGGAGTCCAACTCCTCCCGCCGCCGCGTGAATCAACACCCGCTGGCCCTGCTGAAGCTGCGCCGACGTGTGTATCAGGTGCCAGGCCGTGAGCCCCTGGACCAGCAGCCCCGCGGCCTCCTCGAACGAGACGTGTTCAGGAAGCTCGAGCAGCTCCTCTTCGGTGGTTGTCGCGAACTCCGCGTAGCTGCGCGGCGCGAGGGCCACCACCCGGCGACCCACCCACTTCGCATCGACCCCTGGCCCCACCCCGTCCACGATGCCGGCGGCTTCGCTTCCGAGGATCCTGGGCAACGGCGAGGTCGCGTCATACAGGCCGCGACGCCGCTCCGTGTCCGCGAAGTTCACCCCCGCGGCCTCCACCCGGATGCGGACCTCGCCCGGACCCGGAGTTGGCTCGGGTACTTCGTCCAGGCGTAGCACTTCCGGCCCCCCTACCTCGTGATAGCGAATGGCTTTCATGCGAAGCCTCTAACGGCGCGCCTTGTTTCATGCCGCTGCTCTCACCGCCGGCTCGAACTCGCCGCTTCCAAGTCCCTCCTCGAACGAGACGCGGCTCGTGCTTCGTCTCCCCGGGCCCGTCTCGGGCAGCGGAGAAGAGGCTCGTGCTTCCTCCCCCCAGGCTCACCTCGGGCGGCAAGACGAGGCTCGTGCTTCCGTTTCCCCAGGCTCGCCTCGGGCGGCAAGACGAGGCTCGTGCTTCCTCTCCCCAGGCTCACCTCGGGCGGCAAGACGAGGCTCGTGCTTCCTCTCCCCAGGCTCGCCTCGGGCGGCAAGACGAGGCTCGTGCTTCCTCTCCCCAGGCCCTCATCGGGCGAAACGAGCCTCGTACTTCTTGCGAGGACCGGCTCAGGTCCGTTGAGGCTGTCGGTGTTCCGCTGTCGTTGGTGCACGCGGCGGAAAAAGAGACGGAACAGAGGAAGGAACGCCTCGTGTGGCTGGCCTCGCCCCACGTGGCTTGCTTGAGTGGTGGCCCCCTTCACGCAGAGGAGCCTCCCGCATGAAGCTGCTTCGTCCCTCGCTCGGTGTTCTGCTCGCGGCCGGATTCTTCGTCACGCCCATGAGCTCGGAAGCCGCCACGGTTCGCCTTGGGCTCGGAGCCGACTATTGGATTGATCAGAGCGCGGCCTTCAGCTTCCTGCTCGGCGTGGAAGGCCGTATCACCGGACCAATCTCCGTCGGAGCCCGCTTCGGCGCGGCACTCATCACGGATGGCAATGACGTGGGCATCCCCCTGGACCTCGTCATTCGCGCCAACATCACCAGCGCCAAGGTCTACGTAGAGGGGCTCGTGGGCCCTTGGATCGTCATGGGCCGAGGAGACGCGCTCCGAGCCCATGCGGCCTTCGGCTTCGGCCTCCAGGGCAAGGCGGCCAGCATCGGCGTCGAGGTGGGCTACCTGGAACCCGACCCCGTCATCGGTCTGCGCCTGGGCTACAAGTTCTGACCCCTCAGTAATGGGGCGGACGCTCGTGCTGCCGGGCATCCACCAGCCCGGGCTCCGCCTCCAGCTTCTTCTTCAGCATGTCCAGCTCCACTCGCAGCGCTTCGATGACTCGCTGCTGCTGATAGATCACGTCGCTCAGTTCCTGCAGCGTCTCCTGCTGCTGCATGTAGCGAATCTCCAGCTCGGCGATGCGCTTCTCGTCCATGGGGCCTACCCTTACCCCGGAGAAGCCCTCGTCGTCCCCCCTCGTCCCACGCTCCCGTCTCGCCATGAACGTCCAGGAACACCTGCAGAGGGCTCGTGAGCTCCTCGCTCGAGGACAACCCGAGCTGGCCGAGTCCGCGCTCAGCGATGCCATCGATGCCTCCGTCGCCGCGGACGACCTCATCCTGCTGACACAGGCCCGCTTCGCGCTCGGAGAGTTCCTCTTCCAGCAACAGCGCGACGACGAGGCGCTCGCCTACCTCCAGGCCGTTGTCCGAACCGAACGCGTCGATGGCGCCGTGGACCCGGAGGTCAAGGCCTCCGCCCGGATGCTTCGCCAGATTCGAGGAATCGAGCCTCGGTGAACACGGCCGGAGTCTCGGCTCAGGGAATGCTGCACGACTGTCGAATCAGCTCCATCCGCCCCGAGAAGCGTCGCTCCAGGTCCATTCGCGTCAGTCGCGCGTCCTCAATGAGCCTCGCCTGGAGCTGAAGCGCGCAGAGTGCCGCGAGTGACTTGGGGCTTCCCAGGTCCAGTCGGTCCGCCTGCCTCAACGCGTCCTGCGCGGCATCCAGCTCCCCCACGCGAACCAACGCCAGCCCCAGCTCGAACTGCGCGAGCGAGAGTCGGGGGTCTTCCTGCGTCGCCTTCCGGAACACCGCCACCGCCTCCGTGTCCTTCCCGTCCGCGCTCAGCACCAGGCCTTGCTCCACCAGCAACCGCGCCCGGGGCACCTTGCCTTGAAGGGCCGCGAGCACGGACAGCGCCTCCGAAGGCTGCTCGGCCGCGCGCAGCAGTCGCACATACCGCAAGCCAATGAGCGGATCCGCGGGCGCCTTTCCAAACGCGGCCTTCATCGCCTCGCTGGCTCCCACCACGTCTCCACTCTTCTCCTTCAGCTCCGCTCGGAGAATGTCTGGTCGCGCGTCACCAGGTGCCACCTGGACCGCTCGCTCCAGTGAGGCGCGCACACAGCGCTCCATCCGCTCCATGTCGCAGATGCGCGCGAGCAACAACTGTGTCTCCACCGCCGCCGGCTCCCGCCGCTCCGCCTCCTGGGCCAGCTCACGGGCCTCGGCGGGCGCGCCTTCGAGCAGCAACTCCGCGGCCTCCCGCAGCTCGGCGGCGGTCGCCTTCGGATGCGCTCGCAGCGGAAGCAGCAGCTTCACCCGCGCCTCCACGCCCTGCGTCACCCGGGCGATGGCCAGCTCCTGCTCGGGCATGTTCCTCGGCAACAGGAGCGGGATGAGGTGAAGCAGCACCGCCACTCCACACACAATCACCATGCCGCGCAGGCCTCGTCGGCGCCCGGGGTGGGTGACAGCCGCGTCGGCGCGCGATGAAGGCGCGTCCAGCGGCTCCTGTTGCCCTGCTTCCGTCCTTCGCACTTCCCGTCTCCCCGAGCAGGCGTCGCCGCTCACACCGCGCGAAGTCGGGTCCGCAGCCCTCGGGGCAGCTCCACCCCGCAGCTCCAGCACAACTCGAAGTTGCCGGGGTTCTCCTCCCGACAGCCCGGGCACTCCACCGTGCGCGACGCTTCCTCTTCGTCCTTCTTCAGCTCCGCCACCACTTCCCGCGCTTGCTCCACGTCGCCGGGAAGAAGCCAGAGCTCCACCCACGTCTCCCCGCTCGGAATCTCCCCGCTCAGTGGAACGAGGGCTTCGCCGCGCACCTCCACGGACATTCCCTCGGCTTCCAGCGTTCCCGCCAGCAACCGCGCCTCTCCCACCGTGCGGTGCACGGAAAACTGCACACGCGTCATGTCTCTCTCTTCACAGAACGCGGGGCGCTCGGCAACCACACCCTCCCTCCTGCTCGTGCCTTCACTCACCGCTGCCCGCTCGTCTGCTTATTGTTCATGCTTTGTCACATGTCACCTGGACCGCGCGCACCTCCTTCTCCCGTGTTTGCCTTTCACCGCGAGTCCAGGTGAAGATCCGCGCCGACGGGCTGTCGCCTCGAGAGTCTCCCTGCGCTCCTGTCATCCGGTGTGTGAAGCCTTTGTCCAGGAAGCGAGACGCCGTCCGATGCGTGCGCACGCTCTCCATTTCCGACTGGCCGCCCTCGCGCGCCCCGTGTGGGCTCGGCACGGGGTGGCCGTGCTCTGCGCGGGTTCCGCCTGGGCGCTGCCGTGGGTGCTGGGGCCTCTTCCCGCGTCCCTGGGGGTCCTCTGCTCCATCGCAGCGGTCCTCGTCGCGGCGCTCGTCGGTGGCGCGGGCCCCGCCTGGCTGGCGACGCTGTTGGGCTCGTTCGCCGTGGCCTCCAGCGCCTCCCCGAGCCCTGTCGCCACTGTCGCCTTGGAGATCGCCCTGTTCCTCGCCGTGGGGGGACTCGTTGGCCTCCTGGCGCGGCGGCGCTCCATGGGGACTGGCGCCATCGGGTCTTCCTCGCTTGAACGCGCGCCCGCTCCGTCGCACGAGGTGCTGGAGGCTCGCCTGCTGCGGAGCCTGGGCGACGCGGTCCTGGCCACGGATGCGAATGGCATCGTGCGATACCTCAATCCCGCCGCCGCGCAGCTGCTCCAGTGTCCAGAAGAAGAAGCTGTCGGAGCCCCCCTGACGAAGGTGCTGCGCTCCCGACCTGAATCCGGCTCGTTCCCCATCCGTCACCCGACGACGCCCGCGTCGTGGTCCCAGTGGCCGCGCGCCTTGAAGCGACGTGACGGCGGAGAACTCCCCATCGAGGAGTGCATCGCACCGCTCAAGGGGCGCGACGGTGAGGACCTCGGCGCGGTGTGGATGTTCCGCGATGCGACCTCACGTCGGCAGCTCGAACTCGAACGCGCGCAGTTGCTCGCGCGCGAGCATGCCGCGCTGGGCGAAGCCCAGGCTCAACGCGAGCGCATGGAGTCCCTCTTCCTCCAGGCCCCCACCGCCATCGCCGTCTTCCATGGCCCCGACCATGTCTGCGCGCTGCTGAATCCCCAGGCTCGCGCCCTGCTGGATGTCGATGGCGCCGCCATCGGCAAGCCGCTGCGTGACGTCCAGCCCTCGCTGGACCCGGGCATGCTGCGCCTCCTCGATGAGGTCTATCGCGAAGGGAGGCCCTTCTCCGGTCGCGAAGTGCCCCTGGCGTCCGCCTCGCCCTACGTCACCCCCTCGCTCTCCCGACAGCAGCGGTTCCATGACTTCACCTGGCAACCGTGGCGCGATGCTCGCGGCGTCATTCAGGGCGTCATGGCCGTGGCCGTGGAAGTCACGGGGCTGGTGGTGGCTCGGCGCGCGGCGGAGGACCTGGCTCGGGACCTGCGCGAGGCCGTCCAGGCCCGTGACGAGTTCCTCTCCATCGCCAGTCACGAGCTGCGCACACCCATCACTTCCGTCCAGCTCCAGCTCCAGTTCCTCCTTCGCGCGGCACCCGCCGTGGATGCCGAGGGCACCGTCTCACTCGTGCACCGTCGGGTCGACGCCACGCTGCGCTCCGTGGCTCAACTGCATCAGCTCGTCGCGACGTTGCTCGATGTGTCCCGCATCCGCGCGGGGCGGCTCGACCTGCATCGCGAGCCAGTGGACCTGTCCTCGCTCACGCAGGACCTGGTCTCCCGCGTCCAGGAGGATGCGGCGGGCGCGCGGTGCTCGGTGCGACTCGTCGTGGCCGAGCCCCTGGTCGGCTCCTGGGACCGCGTGCGCGTGGAGCAGGTCATCACCAACCTGCTCTCCAATGCCTTCAAGTACGGCGCGCAACGGCCCGTGGAAGTCCACGTCACCCGGGAAGGAGACTTCGCGCGGCTGAGCGTGAAGGACCAGGGGATCGGCATCGCGCTCGAGGACCAGTCGCGCATCTTCCACCGCTTCGAGCGCGCCGTGTCCCAACGTCACTACAGCGGCTTCGGCCTGGGCCTCTGGATTGTCCGGCAGATTGTCGAGGCCCTCCACGGCGACATTCGCGTGGAGAGCCGACCCAACGCCGGCGCGACCTTCATCGTCCGGCTGCCCCTGGAGAGCGTCGTCACCGCCGACGCCTCCGCGTGAGAAGGGCCGTGCTCGTGCCTCGGCTACTCTTCCTGACGAAGCTGGTGCGGTAGCACCGCGTGCGCGTGTCGTGGCGCCCTGGCGTGCAGCTCCCGCGTCAGCAGCGCATCCAGCTCACCGAGCAGGGCGTCGTAGTGCGGCCCCGCTCCGTGCGCGGGCAGTCGCTCCGTGGCCAGGCGGACCCGGGGTGACTCTTCGTCCTCGAAGGCGAGCGTCACCGCGAGGCCATCCGGCCCTCCCGCTTGGGGAACGAGCACCGCGGGCGCCGGCTGCCGAGTCGCCTCCTCCAGAAGAGGTGCCAGGCTTCGCGCCTCGTGCGGAGTGAGGTCTCGCTCCGATATCACCTCTCCCTGCTCCAGGACCCACAGGTGCTTGAGTCCTTCCACCCTCAGTGCCTGGGCCGCCGTGTTCGTCCGGCCGCTGCGCTCATAGGTCATCGTTCTCACGCCCATCACCTCCGTGGGAGGGAGGTAGGCACTCAGGCGCGCATCGCCATCCCCGCACGTGCGAACGGAGGCCCGCAACGCCGGGGACCCACCGCGCGGACGTACGCTTCATGACAGCGTGGCGAGCCCGCCGTTCGAGTGTCCCTTCGCGAGCCCCTCTCTACGGTGCGGCCCTCTCGAGCAACTGTCTGCTCGGGACTCCGGAGGACTCGTCCATGGGCAACAAGGGAAGTGGCAAGACGCCGAGCGCGAATGACCAGCGCTCCGATACGAAGAATCCCAACAACCCGTCGCAGAAGTCCGCGCAGGACAACCGCTCCAACCAGATGAACCCGAACCACGGGGGCAGCAAGAGCCCCCCGTCCACGACTCCAGGCGGCATGCCTGGCGGCAATGGGCGTCCCGACCCGTCGAAGAACAATCACTGATTGCGTGAGTCGTCCCATCTCCGGCCGGACCAGCGAACCGGAGATGGAACGACGGGGGCCACTGTGTCCCGGTGGCCTTGCTTCAGCGTGCCTTGGGCGAGCACTCGCCCTCGCCACGGAAGTGGCCCGCGGTGCGAACCAGAGCCGTGACGAAGTCGCGCAGGTTGCGCACGTTGCCCGCGCCACCCGTGCCGTACTGCTCCGCCGGCAGCTCCGTGAGGTCCACCGTCGCCAGTTCCTCCAGCGTCACCACACCGTCCGGACCCGCGATGCCCAGCCTGTCCGCCGCCGCCATCGCGTCGAAGCGCATCTTCGCGTCCGGCGACTGGAGGTCATCGAAGAAGAGGTGGTCGCCGTGGATGGTGAGCTGCACCGTCTCCTCGCCATCCTTGGGCACCGTCACGCCCGCGCCCAGTTCCGGGCTCTCGCAGCGCTCGTAGAGCGTGTTCGTCTTGAAGCCCCAGTCGAACTGCTTCGTCACGCCACCCTTCGTCGCGGTGCCCACCACGAGCAGGCTGAGGCCCTCCGTCTTCATCCGCTCCACGTCCTGCGCGTCCGCGTTGCCCGCCACGGCGCTCGCCACCGGGGCAATCGCGTAGCTGATGTCGTCCCACTCGCGCGCGTCCAGGTCCTTGAAGGACTCCACCACCACCGGTCCCGGCTTGTGCACGTCGAACACGCGGGCCTGCGTCTGCTGCGCGGCCACGTCGTCCTGCGTCTTCACCTTCACCTCGCTCAGCACCACGACGAACTTCGAGAAGCGCACCGTCCAGCCGTCGACGAAGCCCGCTTCCTCGCCCACCGCGGCGGGAATCTCCTTCTCGATGTAGTCCTCGCCGTAGGTGGTGAACGTCACGTTGCCCGTGCCGTCGCTGCACGCGACGAGTCCCAGGCACGACAACCCCAGCATCCAGTTCTTCATTGCACGGCTCCTTCTTCCCACGTCACCACGTAGGCGGTTGTGTCTTCCACGCCCCGCAGCAGCGCGTTGCGCGCCTGACTGTCGGCGGGGAAGGTGTAGACGCCATCCGCGTCCGGGTCGGTCGCGGTGGCGAAGTCGATGCGGTCCATCCACTTCCTCAGGTCCACGGAGATGCGCACCCGGCCCATCTCCGTCCCGAGGGACTTCTCGAAGCGCACTCCGGCCACCGGCTTGGGCAGGTCCGCGTCCACATCGAAACGCACCTGGCCTCCATCCGGGTTCGTCGCCGTGCCGACCACTCGCACCGCGTGGCCCTTCAGGACTCCCTGCGCGTCCGTGGGCGTCGCGAGCGTCAGCTCCAACGAGCCGTACTCGCCCGTCACCGCGCTCGCCGTGCCCATGACGCTGACACCCCCGAGCAGGTCCACCGTGTGCGTCTCCAGCAGTTCGCCCAGCGCGTCGCCCGGCACGTAGTGGCCCGGATGCGCGTGCGCCGTCCCGCCGATGAGCGAGTACCAGTCGAAGCGCGGCGTGGCGCGGCTCGACAGCAACACGCGGCCCTCGAAGAAGCGCACCGGACCCACGGAGACGTGCGCGGAGTCGAGGACGATTCGCCACCCTCGCTCGTTGGGCTCCTGTGACAGCGTCGCGGCTGTCACCTCCACGGGAAACGCGCGGCGCTCCGCCTCGCTGCCACAGCCGAACGACAGGGATGACACGGCGGCCATGGCCACCGCGCTCTTCAGCATGCGTCCGCGATTCATAGATGGACCTCCAAGGTGAGCGAGGCCATCCGAGGCGACCCCGCGGTGAAATGTCTGGCCGGCACGAGGCTGGCCGGTGCGCTCGGGTTGAAGCGCGAGCTGTAGACGAACTCGCCATCCCTCCAGCGCGAGTCGAGGAGGTTCCTCACCTCCAGCCGCAGGCCCAGCTCTCCCCGGCGCAGCCCCATCTCCGCGTCCGCGAGGAACACCGCCTGGCTGCGCTCGTCGAAGGGCAGGGGACGCGGACCGAGGAACGTCAGGCCCGTGCCGATGGAGAACAGGGTGCCCTCTCCACCCAGCCACTCCACCGGGCGCTCCCAGCCGATATCCGCCCTGGCGACGAGCGGCGCGAAGTAGGGCAGCAGCGTGTCCGTCGCCGTCACGTAGGCGTGCGCCACGGTGCCACTGAGCGCCGCGACGATGCCGGGCAAAGGACGCGCCTGGAGCGACGCCGTCACTCCCGAGCGCAGCGTCTCGCCCGTGTACACGGTGGTGCCCACCGTGTGGTCGAAGAAGAAGTCGTTCTCCACCTGCGAGCCGAAGACACTGAGCTGCGCGGCCCAGCGCTCGCCGTCCTTCCTCGCGCCCACTTCCGCGCCGTGCACGGAGACGAAGGGGGCCCGCTCACCTTCAGACAGGCTGCGCGCCTGCGGAGAACGGAAGCCATCGCCATAGCTGGCGAACAACCTCCACGCATCCGCGCCGTCGGACAGCGCGTACTCCACGCCCGCCTTCGCGCCCAGGTGCACTCCGAAGGCACTGCGTGAATAGCCCTGCCCGTCATAGAAACGCGGGTCCCGGAACGCGAGCGCGTCGAAGACCTCCACGCCCAGCGCGTCCGCTCGACCGCCCAGGCGCAGCGCCCAGCGACCGAGCGCCATCCTTCCCTCCGCCCAGCCCCAGACGTTCGTCTGCGTGAAGCGCGCGTCGATTTCGTCGGAGAAGAACGTGCCGTCCGACTCGCGATAGCGACGCTGCGATTGCTCCACGCCGTCTCGCCGCGCGCCCAGGCCCAGCTCCAATGTCACGGGGCGGCCGAACGCCGTCACGCTTCGACGGTGCTCCGCTCGTGCTCCAAGCACCGTGGCGTCGTTCGTCTGCTCCAGTCCGTCACCCCGGTCGTCCACCCGGTAGCCGGTGAAGTTGTTGCGCAGGCGCAGGTCCGAGATGATTCCGAAGAGCTCCAGCTTCGTGCGGCCCTTGCCTGCTCGGGGCAGGTCCACGCCGAGCAGCAACTGGTGGCGGGACACCGTGCCTCCCTGGCGCGGCGTGGACGCGGAGAAGAAGTCGCTGGTGCCCGTGAGCAGGTCGTCCTCGCGCACCACTCCGGGCGAGTCGAAGCGCGTGACATAGCTGCCGCCGAGCGCTCGTACCGTGAGCCCGTCTGCGAGTCGCGCCGTCGCCTGCGCGAGCAGGGATGCCCGGCCGTAGCCTCGCTGTGTGCCGTAGCCCTTGCCCTCACCGAGCTCCACCGCGGCGAAGGTTCCCGGGTCGTCTCCGGGGCGCACCGTGGCCACGAGGCGACGCTGGCGGTACTGCCCCAACGTGCCCGCGAAGTGGACGCCCTGCTCCTTCACTCCCAGGTCCATCCGCACCGAGCCGGCGACCGCGAAGTCACCCTGTGACGCGCGATAGGAGCCCTCGGTGACTTCGATGGACTGGACGACCTCGGGGATGACGAAGTTGAGGTCCGCGTAGCCCAGCGCGTGAATGTGGCTCACCTCGTTCACTGGCAGGCCCGCGACGTCCAGCTCCACGTCCTGTCCGTGCAGCGCATCGAAGCCGCGCAGGAAGAGCTGGTGGGCCTTGCCCTCGCCACTGTGCTGTGAGGCCACGAGGCCCGGGATGGCGCGCAGCAGGTCGACGGCGCTGCTGCGGGGTGCCGCGTCGAGGATGTCCCGGCCCAGGGTGACTTCTGACGCGCTTCGCGCGGTCCTGGTGCCTCGGACCACGGTGCCTGGTGCTGGCTGTGATTCGGGTGTGCCCGCGGTGGCGGTGTCCTGGCTCGCGGGGGGAGTGCTGGCTTCGTCTTGCGATGCCGTGAGGGGGCTAGGGGCCGCCTCACGCTCATCCGCGGGGAAGGTTGGCGCGGAGGTGGCGTTGCCCGACGCCTCGGACTCCTGCTTGCCGTCGGCCGTACCCCCGTCTCGGGAGGCTTCGTGCTCACGCGTGGCTTCCGTGTTCGTCACACGGAGGGGCTCGGTGGTGGACGCAGCCTCCGTGCGCACGGAGGACTCCTGCGCCATGGCGACGCAGGGCAGGCACAACGCCAGGAGTGGGGTCGACAATACGGCCAGGACACGCACGGACATGGAGACACCCACGGCTGGACGGCCACGCTCCGCGCCCTCGTGCACGCGGACCTCGCGTGACACCGCTGGCTCATCGTCGTGACAGCCCGCCGTCGTGGAGACGGGAAGCAATGTGCGAGAACGCGTGAACCACCCCGTGCTCACCTCGCGCACGACGTGCACGAGAGCACCGGGCTCACGCTCGAAGGATTCGGGTGATGATTCGCCGACCCCGGACTACGGGCCTTGTGGCATCGCCGTCGGTCGCGGCGACGCTCCGGGCGCGACAGCTGGCCCACGCGCGACTTCGGTCACCCACGAGACCCAGCGCACGGCGGGTACATGGACCATGGCCCACGTCGTCGCCACCGCGCTCAGGTGCTCCACCGAGCCTGTCAGGTGCTTGTGTCCATCCTGACCGTGACCCTCACGCCGATGACCGTCGGTCTCCCGTGGCCTCTCCGGCGACAGGGGCGACACAGCTCGGGCCCCGTGCGTGTGTGCCTTGTCGCCATGGGCGTGGACATGCGCTGCCCCTCCCAGTCCTCCCGCATGACCCACCACCGCATGCAACACCGGCGCGACGGCAAGCCCGTACACCAGGACCATCAGGCCCAGGCTCGCGAGGTCTCGTCGGTCGTGGGGATTCAGCAAGGCTCGGTCAGCGGGTGGAGAGGACGGTGGCCGCCTCCTACCCGGCTTCCTCCATGCACGCAAGGCAGCGACCGACGTGATGCCCGCCATTCAGCACAATGAATGACATGCAGGCTTGCTCGCGTGAACGAGCACCACACGCGCTGGCATCGGCAGGTCGCAGCGGTGGCCGTCGCGATGCCGATGATGACGAGGCTGGAACCCTCAGCGATGCCGCGGAGCGTGTCTCCCGCGACGACGGACCGACGTCGATGACCCGCGCGGGACGACGCTGTTTCACTGTCCTCGTCCGGGTGCGGCGGTCCCGGTGTGTGACGCGCGGTGAGATACCCATGTCGGCGTGCTATACGGACAGGGCCCGTCGTCCGGATGTCTGGCGCGGCATCGTGCGCTCACAACACCCGTGGGTGAGGGCAGGGGCCTCCGGGCCCAGGTGCGCCCGCGCGGCGTCGGCGCCACGGTCCGTGGGCTCCCTCGGCCCCGCCCCCCTCCAGGACGAGCCTTCCGCCTTCACCGCGTCAGTCCACCCAGGAGGTTGTCCACCATTCCTCCCTCGCGGATGTGGGTGCTGTGGTCCGCTTGACGCGCCGCATTGATTCCCGTGTCACCGGGGGCGGACCGTTATTACAATCCGCGTGTGCGTTCTGAATCCGCGGCGCTTCGCCAGCAGTCCACCGAAGGGGTCATCCCACCGACGAAGCCTCGCTCCGAGCGGCTGAAGTCCCTGGCCACCGAGGAGTTCGATGTCCTCGTCATCGGAGGTGGCGTCACCGGTGCCGGCACCGCGCGCGATGCCGTCCTGCGCGGCCTCAAGGTGGCGCTCGTCGAGCGCGAGGACTTCGCCAGCGGCACCTCGAGTCGCTCGTCCCGACTCATCCACGGAGGCCTGCGCTACCTCGAGCACGGCCACCTGGGCCTCGTCTTCGAGTCCAGCATCGAGCGCCAGCGCCTGCTCAAGCTCGCACCGCACCTGGTCCGCCCGCTCGCCTTCGTCTGGCCCGTCTATGCCGGCGCCCGCGTGCCTCGCTGGAAGCTCAACGCGGGCCTCATGCTCTACGACGCCCTCTCCCTCTTCCGGAACGTGAAGGGCTACAAGCGACTCAACCGCGAGCAGCTCCACGCCGCCGAGCCCGCCCTTCGCACCGACGAACTCAAGGGCGGCGCCCGCTACTACGACGCCGCCACCGACGACGCTCGTCTCACCCTGGCCAACGCCCTGGGCGCTTCCGAGTCCGGCGCCGTCGTCCTCAATCACGCCTCCGTGCAGCGTCTCACCGTCGTGGACGGCCACGCCCGAGGCGCCGTGGTGGTGGACCACCTCACGGGCCAGGAACTCACGGTGCGCGCTCGCGCCATCGTCAACGCCACCGGCCCGTGGAGCGATGAGATTCGCAAGCTCGATGCCTCCGGCGGCAACGTGCACGCGGTGCGCGGCAGCAAGGGTGTCCACATCTCCGTCCCTCGCGAGCGGCTGGGCAACCATGATGCCCTCACGCTGCTGTCCCCCAAGGACGGCCGCGTCATGTTCGTGCTGCCCGCCGACGGCTTCACCATCATCGGCACCACGGAGACGTCCACGCGCGCCCACCCGGCCGAGGTGCGCGCCAGTGAGACCGATGTCGCGTACCTCCTCGAGTCCGCGAACGCCTTCTTCCCCGAAGCCCACCTCACCCGCGCCGATGTCGTCAGCGCCTGGGCCGGCATTCGCCCCCTCTCCGCCACCGGCTACCATGGAACGCAGGCCGACCCGGGCAGCGCCAGCCGCGAGCACCACATCGACGTGAGCCCCACCGGCGTGCTCGCCATTAGCGGCGGAAAGCTCACCACCTACCGCGTCATGGCTCGCGATGTCGTGGACGCCGTGGAGCGTCAGCTCGGGCAGCCTCGTCGCAAGTCGCCCACCGAGACGCTGCCGCTGCCCGGCGGAGACATCCCCCGCATGGACGCGGAGCTCGCCGCCGCGCGGGAGACCATCGGCGACGCCGCCACCGCCACCCACCTGGTGCGCGCCTATGGCAGTCGCTGGCGCCGGGTGTGGGACCTCACCCGCGAAGACGCCTCGCTGGCCCGGCCGCTCGCCGAGGGCCTGCCGTACCGCGCCGCCGAGGCCGTCTGGGGTGTCACCCACGAGTTCGTCCACTCGCTCTCCGACCTGCTGATCCGCCGACTCAAGGTCGGCTTCGAGACGCGGGACCTGGGCCGTGGTGCCGCCCAGGTGGCGGCCGAGGTCATCGCACCTCGCCTGGGGTGGGATGCCGCGGAGACCCAGCGGCAACTCGACACGTATGCCTCCGACGCGCTGCGTATCTTCGGTGTCGACAGCGCCGAGTCCTGAGTCGGTCGAAGTCGCTCGCCCAGCGTTCGCCGGTTCACGCCTGCGTGTCTCACTCCGTGAGAGAGACGTCTATCGCCTGACAGGCCCGCGAGCGGCCGGACGGCCAGCGTGCTTAACTTGCGCCCGGGGACTGGGAAGCGATGTGCTCCCGTTCACCCCGGCCGATGCATCCACGCCGGCGCTGATGACGTACCTGTCCGCTGGCCGGGATGCGCAAGGAGAACGACGATGAAGCGTTGGGTCTGGCTCGGGTTGCTCGGTGGGGCGGTGGCGTGCACCAAGGTGCCAGAGCGTCCTCCCGTGGAGACCGAGGACGTTTGTCCCGGCACCGAGGAGATGTCGCTTCCCACGCGCTCACAGTCGTCGCTCGACGCGGAGGACGGCTCGGAGTCGGTGCTCATCACCTTCCGCCCCCGGGTGTCCGCCAGCGCCATGGCGAGCACCGACGCCTTCGCCGAGGACGCGCGACGCGTGGGGGCCCACGTCAGCCACCGCTTCCCCCGCATCAACACCATCGCCGCGAACGTGACGCCCGAGGCGCGCGCGGCGCTCGCCAACAATCCGGACGTGCTGAGGGTGGAGCCCAACCGCCCGGTGCACGCGTTTGGAATGCCGAGCCTCTCTCCCTCGCTGTGGCAGGGCGCGCTGCCCCCCAACACGCGCGGCTCCACCGGTGAATACACCGACGGCTTGAAGGCCGTGCAGGCGCCCCAGGTCTGGGATGCCAACGGCGACGGTGAGCTGGACGTCGGCGCTCCGTCGGGCACGAATATCAAGGTCTGCATCATCGACAGCGGCTGGGACAGCCGGCACCCGGAGCTCGCGGCCGCGTACATCGGCGGCAAGGACTTCCTCGACGGAGACGACGAGCCGCTGGACCAGGGCAAGGTGGACGGCGTGCTGCAGTGGGGCGGCGGTCACGGCATGCACACGGCGGCCACCATCGCCGCGCAGCTCGGCGCGGGCGCGCACGTGCGCCCCGGTGAGGAGCCCAACGGCGTGGCGGGCGTGGCGCCCACCGTGTCGCTGCTCGTCGCCCGTGTGCTGAACGTCAACGGTGACGGCAACACGGCGAACGTCATCGCCGCGATAGACTGGTGCGTGTCGCAGGGCGCGAACATCGCCTCGCTGTCGCTCGGGTCGGTTGCCGACTCGGACGCGGAGAAGCTCGCCTTCGAGAAGGCGCAGGAAGCGGGCGTGCTGGCCATCGCGGCCACGGGCAACCGAGGCACCAACGAGACGTCCTATCCGGCTGGCTACGACACGGTGATTGCCGTGGGCGCGGTGGACTCCAACAGCGCCTGGGCGCCCTTCTCGCAGTACGGCGACTTCGTGTCGCTGGTGGGGCCGGGCGTGGGCGTGCTGAGCGCGACCATCGTCGGCGGCGCGCCGTACGGTGATGTCCAGGCCGCGGGGACGCGCTACGCTTCAGAGCCGCTGGAGTACACCGCCGTCGGCGTCTACACGGGGAAGATGGTGTACTGCGGCCTGGGCGAGCGCGTGTCCTCGTGCGGTCAGGGCGCCACCTGCGACGGGTTCGTGGCGCTGGTGGACCGGGGCGGCGGCATCCTGTTCCAGGAGAAGGCGCGCAACGCCATCCGCGCGGGCGCCAAGGCCATCATCATCGGCAACAACACCACCGAGGGTGGTGGGGGCTTCACGCTCACCGACCCCGCCGAGTACTGGGTGCCGACGACGGCCGTCACGCTCGCCTCCACCAACACCCTCAAGGGACTCGCGGGTCAGGACGTGACGGTGGACGTGTCCGGCCTGGACTACCTGCGGCAGTCGGGCACGTCCATGGCCACCCCGCACGTGGCCGGCGTCGCGGCGCTGGCGTGGAGCGCGTGCCCCGCGCTCACCAACGTGCAACTGCGCGCGGTGCTTCAGGAGAGCGCGCACGATTTGGGCGACACCGGCAAGGACCAGAAGTTCGGCTACGGACTGGTGCAGGCCAAAGCCGCGGTGGACCTCGCGAAGCTGCGCTGCCCGTCGCCCGCGCCGTGAGTCGCGGGGGCTAGTCCCCGCGCAGGGCCACCATGGGTGAGGCGATGAGGCACGCGCCCACCCGAGCCTCCAGCGCGGCGGCGGCGTCCTCGCACGCCTCCACGCCGGTGGCGACGATGAGTTCGCGGCTCCACGGCTCCTCCGTCGTGCCGCCGACGCCGGTTCCGCCCCGAGGAAGGCTGAGGCCCACGAAGGCCACGGCCGCCGCGGCGGCCATCGCCATCTTCCCCCAGTGTCGCCACTGTCCCTCGCGCCGCGCGTGACGCACGGGCGCCTGGGGCTCGTGGGCGAGTCGGGCCTCCAGCGCGGCGAAGCTCAGCGCGGGCCGGGCGGGCTCGCGGCGCGCGCGCTGGGCCATCCACCCTCGCTCCAGTCGCTGCCACGCCAGCGCGTGTTTGCAGGCCGCGCAGCCTTCCGCGTGCGCGCGCACCCTCGCGGCATCCTCCGGTGCCAGCTCTCCTGCCAGCAGCGCGTCCAGCTCGCTCTCGCGGCACGTGCTCATGGGCGTCCTCCTCCGACGTGCGCCGCCAGTTGCTCGCGCAGGCGCAGGCGCGCGCGGTGGATTTCGTTCTTCACCTTCGGCAGCGACCAGCCCATCACCGAGGCAATCTCCTCATAGGCAAGCCCGTGGTCGATGCGCAGCAGCAGCGCCGCCCGCCGCTCCGCGTGCAACATCCCCAGGGCCTCCGTCAAAAGCCCCGCCAGCTCCTGGTCCAACAAGAGGTCCTCCGGCGACGGCGTGGGCAGGACCGCCTCCACCTGGTGGGCGTGCTCCTCGTCCGCCACGTCCACGTGGACCCCCCGGGTGCGACGGGACTCCAGATAGACATGCCGGGCGATGCCTAGAAGCCACGAGCCCACCCGGTCCTCGTCGCGCAGCGCGCTCAGCCGCGAATGGGCGCGCACGAAGGTCTCCTGGGTGGCCTCGTCCGCGGCGGACTCGTCGCGCAGGAGGTCTCTCAAGAAACGCCAGACGCCCGGGGAGTGCCGCTCGAAAATCGTGCGGAAGGCAGCGGGGTCTCCCGTGCGCGCCCGGCGCAGCAGGCCTCGCTCCCCATCCGTGTCGGATGGAGGCGCACCCACCAGGACCATCTTCACCGCGGAGAGAAGAGCCACGGCTCCACCGTGTCACGAGTCGCCCGGGAGTTTCAGCGGCCCTGTCGAATCTGGATTCGACAGGGTGTCACGCGTGCCCGCCTGGTCTTCTCCCGAGGGCCGGGAGCCAACCTTGTTGGGGAACTGGCGTTGTTGGTATGAGAATCCCATGTCTTCCGATTACGCCCGCCCGGACGCGGCTTCGGCGGCGCACGCTCCGCGTCTGCATGGGCATCTGCCCGTGCTCGACGGTGTGCGGGGCCTCGCGGTCCTGCTGGTCGTCTTCTTCCACACCACGCACTTGAGCGACCAGAGCGTCGCGGGGCGTGCCACCTGGTGGCTGGCCGGTGCGGGGTGGACGGGAGTGGACCTGTTCTTCGTCCTCTCCGGCTTCCTCATCACCGGCATCCTGTGGGAGGCGAAGGGGCAGACGTATTACTTCCGCAACTTCTATGCGCGCCGCGTGCTGCGCATCTTCCCGCTGTACTACGCGGCGCTGGCCGTCTCGTTCCTCGTCCTGCCGTCGCTGGCGGGGCGGCTGAACCTGGATGAGCGCATCACCACGGACGGCGCCGTCTGGTACCTGCTCTACTTCTCCAACTTCTACCAACTCTTCATCGACACCACGCACCCCATCCTGGGCGTGGTGTGGTCGCTGGCGATTGAAGAGCAGTTCTACATCGTCTGGCCCTTCCTCATCGCCGCCGTCTCCTACAAGGGCGCCATCCGCCTGTGTCTTGGCACCATCGCCATGGCGGTGGCGGTGCGCGTGGGCCTCACGCTGTACGGCGCCAGCGAGGAGAGCACCTACGTGGTGACGTTCTGCCGCGTGGACTCGCTCGCGCTGGGGGCGCTGTTGTCGCTGGCGCTGCGACATCCGGAGGGCAAGGGGCTGTCCGCCTTCCCGTGGATGCGCTGGGCGCCATGGCTGGCATTGCCCATTGTCGCGGCGGTGATTGTGTTGCCGGTGGGCCCGGCCTTCAAGACGGTGCTGCGCACCGGCGGCTACACGGCGGTGGGCATCCTCTACACGGTGCTGGTGTACCGCGTGGTGTCCGCGAAGCCGGGCACGCTCCTGCACCGCTTCTTCTCCAACCGCGTGCTCCTGATGTACGGCAAGTACAGCTATGCCATCTATCTGGTGCACTCGCCGCTGGATGCCATCCTCCGGCGCACCGTGCTGAAGACGCCGCTGAAGGAAGTGGGAGGCTCCGACTTCCCCATGCAACTGCTCTTCTACGTCGTGGCCGCGTCGCTCTCGTTGGGCATTGCCCTGGTGAGCTGGAACCTCTTCGAGAAGCACTTCCTCAAGCTCAAGGACTACTTCCCGTACAGCGAGCGTCCGGCTCCGGCCCCGACTCCGGCCCCGAGCGGCACTCCAGGCGCCGCGAGCTGAAGGGGACGCGCGCGGGAGCCATCGCGTCCCGCGCGCCGTCGTGCGCGCCGTCAGTCCGGCTGGATGAGCGCCTTGGCGACGAGCAGGGCCCACGCCTCGGCGGAGTCGAGTTCCGCGCGGGCGCCGCAATAGCGGTCCATGCTCTCGTCGGAGCTGTCTCGCAGGAAGATGGCGTCATGCAGCTCGCGCTGCGCACGGCTGAGCCAGAGGCTCGCCTGGAGGCGCAGCTTGGCCGCCGCGTGAGGGTCCTTCAGCGACTGACCAGGCGTCAGCAGCTCATGCTCTTCGGGATACAGCACCGTCATCTTGTTGTAACCGGCATGCTCAAGTGTCGTAGTCATGGTTTGAGAATGTGAACCGAGCGCCGAGCAGGCACCTGTCCGCTCGGGCAGGTGTCTGTCTTGTAGCGAGCACACCGCGCCCAGAAGCCATCCAGAGCGGAAACTTCCGGACGGTGCGAATTCTGTGCGCCGCGTCAGGCTTTACTTCAGGCTCTTCATGTCGATGACAAACCGGTATTTCACGTCACCCTTGAGAAGTCGGGTGTAGGCGTCATTCACCTGCTGGATGGGAATCACCTCCACGTCGGAGACGACGCCGTGCTCACCGCAGAAGTCGAGCATGTCCTGGGTTTCCTGGATGCCGCCGATGCTGGAGCCGGAGAAGTTGCGGCGCTGGCCGATGAGGGCGAAGGGCTGGACGGGCAGAGGCTTCTCCGGGACGCCGACGAGGACGAGGCTGCCGTCGATGCGCAAGAGGCGCAGGTACGCGTTGATGTCGTGGGGCGCGGAGACGGTGTCGAGCACGAAGTCGAGCGTGCCCTCGCGCGCCTTCATCTCCGCCTCGTTGGAGGAGACGACGACTTCATGGGCGCCCAGGCGCAGCGCGTCCTGCTTCTTCTTGTCGGTGTGGCTGAAGACGATGACGTGCGCGCCGAAGGCCCGCGCGAACTTCACGCCCATGTGTCCCAGTCCGCCCAGGCCGACGACGCCCACGCGCTGACCGGCCTTCACGTTCCAGTGCTTCAACGGAGACCAGGTGGTGATGCCCGCGCACAGGAGCGGCGCGGCGGCGGCCGGGTCCAGGTTCTCCGGGACGCGCAGGACATAGGCCTGGTCGACGACGAGCGCGCTGGAGTAGCCGCCCTGGGTGGGCTGCTGGCTTTCGCGCTCCCGCGAGTTGTACGTGTACGTCGGACCGCGCTCGCAGTACTGCTGGAGGCCCTGCTTGCAGGCATGGCAGGTGCGGCAGGTGTCGACCATGCAGCCGACGCCGACGGAGTCGCCGACCTTGAACTTCTTCACGTTGGCGCCGACGCGCGTGACACGGCCGATGATTTCGTGGCCGGGGACCATGGGGAAGATGGAGCCGCCCCACTCGTCGCGGGCCTGGTGGAGGTCGGAGTGGCAGATGCCGCAGTACTGGACGTCGAACTGGACGTCGTCGGGGCCGGGCTCGCGGCGCTCGAAGTTGAAGGGGGCCAGCGGGGACTTGGCGTCCTGGGCGGCGTATCCACGAACGGGAATCATGGGAGGTCCTTGATGGGGGTGAGCGAACGCATGGAATATGCGCGGGGGGCCCCATTCGCGAAACCAGTGGAATCAGGACACGTCATGTAGAAAAACTTCGCAATGGCCTTTACCCCGCTGAACGCGCTGAACGCATTCCTCGCGGTGGCTCGCAGGCGCAGCTTCGCGGCGGCGGCGGCGGACCTGGGCGTTTCCTCCTCCTCGCTGAGCCAGTCCGTCCGCCAGCTCGAGGCGCGACTGGGCGTGGCGCTGCTGACTCGCACCACCCGCAGCGTGGCGCTCACCGAGCCGGGGCGCCGGCTGGTGGAGAGCGCGGGCCCGTCGGTGGACCAGGCGCTGGCGGCGCTGAAGGTGGCGGCGGCCCAGCCCGGCGAGGTGACGGGGCTGGTGAAGCTCACCGTGCCGACCGTGTCCGTGAGCCACGTCGTCGCACCCGTGCTGACGCGCTTCCTGGCCCGCCATCCCCGCGTGGAGGTGGAGCTGCGCGTCGAGGACTCCATGGTGGACATCGTCTCCGAGGGCCTGGATGGCGGCATCCGCTTCTCCGAGTCCCTGGAGCGGGACATGGTGCAGGTGCGCCTGTCGGAGGGCTTCCGCTTCGTGGTGGTGGGCTCGCCCGCATACTTCAAGCGCCGCGGTGTCCCAGAGAAGCCGCGCGATTTGCTGACACATGACTGTCTTTGCATCCGCTCCGGCACCACCGGGGCGCTCTATCAATGGGAGCTGGAGCGCGGCGCGCGAAGCTGGCGGGTCCCCGTGCGGGGGCCGCTGGTCACCTCGAACCACCATGCGTTGATGGAGTTGGCCGAGTCGGGGGTGGGCTTGATGTATGCCTTCGAGCCGGAGGTGGCGGACCGGGTGAAGCGGGGCATGCTGCGCATCGCGCTGGAGCCCTATGCGGCCCACGTGGATGGCTTCTTCCTCTACTTCCCCAGCCGCTCCCACGTGTCCCCTGCGTTCCGCGCCTTCGTGGACGTGGCGCGCGAGGTGACCTCGGAGCCGCGGGCTTCCGAGTCGCGTCCCTCGCGCACCCGCTAGCCCGGCGGGGGAGCTCAGGCGCTGGGGATGCCCCGGGCGCGGGCCCTGACACGGGCGGCTTCCTCGAAGGCGCCGGCTTCCTCCAGCGCGGTGGCGGCGCGGAAGTACAGCAGCGCGGCCTCCATGTGTCGGAAGGCGGAGGCCTCCGCGTTGGCGGCGGCGACGAGGTAGGGCGCGGCGCGCTCCGGCTCCTTGCCCTCCAGCCAGTGCTGCGCGACGACGACGGGGGCGGCCTTGCGCTGCTCCAGCGCGCTGGCCAGCCTGCGATGGAGCAGGGGAATCAGCGACGGGGGAATCGTCTCCCGCACCACCTCGAAGAGCAGGTCATGGGTGAAGCGCTCTCCGCGCAGGATGTGCGCCGCCTCCAGCTCGGAGACGTGCGCGGCGAGCGTCAGCGGCGTCATCTCCAGGACTTCGACGGCCAGCTCCAGCTCGAAGGACGTCTTCGCGAGCGCCGCCAGCCGGGCGACTTGAAGCGCCTGGGGAGACAGCCGCTCCAATCGCTGTTGAATCAAGTCCCGGCCCCGGCCGGAGGGGTGGATGTGTTCGGGCCAGCCCCGCTCCAGTCCGCCCGACTCCAGCAGGTGGCGCAGCGCCTCCATGATGAACAGGGGATTGCCGCCCGTGTAACGCATCACGTTGTCCGTCAGGCCCTCCGCGCCCGCCAGCTCCAGGCTCCCCAGCAGCGAGCCCACCGCGTCCGTCTCCAGGGGCTCCAGCTCGATGACGATGGCGAGCCCCGCCTCCACCAGTTGCTGGATGCAGGCGACGGCCACTGGCGACAGCTCGCCCTTGCGGAAGGTGTCCACGAAGTGGGGGAAGGAGCCACCGGGCTGCGTGTCGTGGCGACGCGACAACATGAGCAGGGCGAACTCCGCGGTGGCCGCGTCCATGTACTGCAAGTCATCCGCGACGATGGCGTCCAGCCCGGCGCACAATTGGTAGACAACCTGACAGTTGGCTTCCAGGAAGCGGCTGCGGTCCGCCTCGTCCACCATGGGCGAAGGCAGTCCCTCCGAGCCGGCCAGGTCTGGCATCAGCCGCGCCAGCTCGCGGCGCACCCACGGCTCCAGCTTGGGGTCCGGACGCCGGGCCAGAATCTGTCGCAACAGCCGCACGTGCGTGGAGTAGGCCACGTGCATCTCCCCGGGGCGCGACTCCAGGATGAGGTGGTTGCCTCGCGAGGCGGCGAAGTCATGCGCCAGCCGCGTCTTGCCCACCCCGGGTTCGCCGCTGAGGAAGATGGTCAGCCCCGCCGCCCAGGCCTCCTCCATCCGCGCCCACTCCCGCTCGCGCCCCACCAGCACGGGCGGACGCAGCACGGACAGGGGCAGCTTCGCCGCCAGCGCGCGCGGGGCGTGGGACGCGGTGGGGCCCCGCTCGATTTCCCGCGCCAGCGCCACCGTCTGCGGCAGGGGCTGCGTGTCCAGCTCCTCGCGCAGCAGGCGACGACAGCGCTCGAAGGCGTTGAGCGCGGCCATCCGGTCTCCGGACACGTAGTGCAGCCGCATCAGCCTGCGCCACGCCTCCTCCGAATACGGGTCCATGCCCAGCAGCTTCTCCGCCAGCACGAGCGCGCCGGACAGGTCCCCCGCGCGCTCGCGGGCCTCCGACTCCGCGGACGCGGCCCGCCGGCGCAGCTTGTCCAGCCGCTCCCGCGCGCTCTCCAGCCACGCCTGGAACTCCGGGCAGTCGTCGAACTCCAGCGCGGCCAGCAGCACGCCCTCCTGCTCCAGCACACGCGCGTGGCGCCCGGCCAGGGCATGGGCCTGGAGTTGAGAGGCGTCAATGGTGATGCCTTCCACCAGCGACAGCACATCCCCGCCCTGCACCAGCTCCGCGCCCGTGGACAGACGCAGCCGGCGCAAGAGCTGTCGCATGTTGTTTCGGGCGGTGACTTCGCTGGACTCGGCCCACAACAGGCCCGCGAGACGGTACTTCGGGTGCGGGCCTTCCAATGCCAACCACGCCAGCACCGCGGCGGTGCGGCGCTCCAGGGGCAGGTGTGCGCCGTCGTGCCGCAGGCGCGCTTCGCCGAGCAGCTCCAGATGAAAGACTTGCGTCTTCACCGCGTCGTCGCCTGCCATGGCCTCCGGAGTTCCAAGAATGAGAGAGCGCGTTTCGCGTAACGTAACACGTCGCACCCGATGCTCCCTCACGGGTAGGGATGACCCCAGGCAGGGTCCGAGGTACCGCCTGCTTTCCCTCTCGAATTTCCAGGACACGGCAGCTCGCCGTCACGAACGGACGACGTTGCGAAACCTTTCGTGCGGTCACACCCTGGTCACACCTCATTCGTTATTGATTGCTCCAGACTGAATGGACCGGGGGCTCTCATGGTTTGTGACAAGCAGCAGGCCGACATGGAGGTTGATGTCATCATCAGCGGCTGCGGTCCCGTGGGAGCCCTGACATGCAATCTGCTGGGCTCCCTGGGCGTGCGGACGCTGGTGCTGGAGCAGGACCTGGCGCCGCATGGACAGCCGCGCGCCTTCTCCTGCGATGACGAGGCGTTGCGCATCTACCAGTCCACGGGCCTGGGCGCCGAACTGCAGAAGGACATGCGGGAGAACCGGTTCGCCGAATACGTGGGTGAGACGGGCAAGCGCTTCGCGGAGGTGCACACCGGCTCGGCGGATTTCGGCTTCGGCTACTCGCCGCTGTGGTTCTTCCACCAGCCGAAGGTGGAGGGGGTGCTGCGCGAGGGCATGGGGCGCTTCCCCCACGTGAAGCTCCAGGTGGGCGCGAGCGTGGAGAGTCTGGAGCAGGACGCGGCGGGCGTGACGGTGCGCTACCAGCTCTTGCAGACGGGCGAGACGCGCACGGTGCGCGGGCGTTACCTCCTGGCGTGCGACGGCGCGCGCAGCGGCGTGCGCAAGGCGCTGGGCATCAAGATGTCGGGGCGGGCCTACGGGGAGCCCTGGCTGGCGGTGTCCGGCTCGGTGGAGGGTGATGCGCCGGAGCTGTGCCGCTTCGTGTGCGACCCCAAGCGCCCCGCCTTCGTCGCGACGGGCGCGGTGGGCCAGTTCCGGTGGGAGTTCATGCTGATGCCGGGGGAGACGCGCGAGGAGATGGAGCGGCCGGAGACCATCAAGAAGCTCCTGGCGCCCTACATCGACCCCGAGCGCGTCCACGTGGAGCGCGCGCAGGTCTACACGTTCCACTGCCTCAACGCGGCGCGCTGGCGGGACGGCAACGTCTTCCTGCTGGGTGACGCGGCGCACACCATGCCGCCCTTCATGGGACAGGGGCTGGTGTCCGGCATGCGCGACGCGTCCAACCTCGCGTGGAAGATTCAGCGCGTCGTCCGGGGCCTGGCGCCGGCGTCGCTCCTGGACACCTACGAGGAGGAGCGTCGCCCGCACGTGGAGGCGGTGCAGAAGCTGTGCGTGCGAGTGGGCCATCTCTTCCTCGCTCGCAACCGCTGGGTGGCGGGTGCGCGCGACATGGTGATGCGCGCGCTGCAGCGCATCCCCCGGGTGCGCCGCTTCATCCAGGGCTTCGAGTTCAAGCAGCCGCCGATGCACGAGCGCGGCTACTACCTGGGCGGCGGGCACGCCCCGGAGTCGGCGGAGGGCACGTACTTCATCCAGCCCAAGGTGCGGTTGCAGTCCGGCAAGGAGGTGCTGCTGGACGACGCCATCGGCAACGACTTCGCGGTGTTGTGCCGGGCCAACGCTCCCTCCGCGCAGGTGGCGGCGGCGCGCGGGCTGGCGGAGGCCCTGGGTGCGCGGCTGCTCGCCGTCCAGTCGTCGGGCGCGGACGGGAGCGACGTCCCCGCGGTGGAGGACATCACCGGGAAGCTGGGCGACTGGTTCTCGCGCCATGACTCGGACGTGGTGGTGCTGCGGCCGGACCGCTTCGTCTTCGGCGCGGTGAAGGCGGAGCGCCTGCCGGAGCTGCGCGACGCGCTGGGGGTGTGACGGACCCTCGCCCGCGTGCCTCGTGGATATCCGAGGGGTGCGCGGGCCCCCCGTCCCACGGGGGCGCGGTGTGGCGCGACGCGCGTCGCAGGCAGGGCGTGGGAGCACGGGAAGACAGTCGGTGCCCGAGTGCTCGACGCGACGCCGAGGTCCCTACCTTCAGGGCTGAGACGCTCATGAGGGGGGACCTCGATGACGACGCGCGGCACGCGGCACATTCATTCCATTCATTGCATCCTGCCTCCGTATCTCCTGCGCTCCATCGCGGAGAACGGCACGCCGCAGCAGCGCGTGAAGGCCCTGCACACCGTGGCCACGGACAGCACCTTCCGGGCGCTGCGCTTCGCGGGAGGTCGGGTGGCCGCCTCCACGTCATCGGTCCGCCGGATGCCGGCGATGATGGTGGAGTCCCAGCGACAGCGGAGCATCTACGACTTGAAGGGCGAGGAGGCCTTCCCCGGGACGCTGGTGCGCTCGGAGGGGCAGGGGCCGTGTGGAGACACCGCGGCCGATGAAGCCTTCGAGGGCCTGGGCGCCACGTATGACTTCTTCTGGGAAATCCTCGGGCGCAACTCCATCGATGGGGATGGAATGCCCTTGCAGGCGTATGTCCATTACGGGCGGGACTACGACAACGCCTTCTGGGACGGGCGTCGCATGGTGTTCGGCGACGGGGATGGTGAGTTGTTCAATCGCTTCACCATCGCCCTGGATGTCATCGCGCACGAGCTCGCCCACGGCGTGACGGAGGATGAAGGGCCGCTGTGGTACTTCCGGCAGGCGGGCGCGCTGAACGAGTCGATGTCGGATGTCTTCGGCTCCCTGGTGAAGCAGCGGCTGCTCGGTCAGACGGTGGACCAGGCGGACTGGCTCATCGGAGCGGGGCTGCTGGCGGAGGAGGTGGAGGGCACGGCCCTGCGGTCCATGAAGGAGCCCGGGACGGCCTTCGACGACGACGTGCTGGGCAAGGACCCGCAGCCCGGACACATGCGCGACTACGTGAACACGTGGGAGGACAACGGCGGGGTGCACATCAACTCTGGCATCCCCAACCGAGCGTTCTGCCTGACGGCCATGAGCCTGGGAGGCAGCGCGTGGGAGCGCGCGGGACGCATCTGGTACGAGGCCATGAGGGACCCGCGCATCATGCCGGACACGAACTTCTCCGACTTCGCGCGCATCACCGTCATGGCCGCCACCCGGCTGTACGGCGCGGGCAACGAAGAGGCGGCCGTGAAGGAGGCCTGGGAAGAGGTGGGCATCCGCGTCTCGCGCGACAGGGTGTCCATCCCTCAGTGGGGGCCGGGTGGTGGTGGCGTCCAGCCGGGAGCCTGAGCCGTGTCGCGTGACAGCGTTCGCATCCAGCTCTCGCAGGAGGGAGGGCTCGCCGCCTTCCCGGGGCTCGCCCGCCCGAGGAGCGTGGAGCTGGGCGAGCTTCCCGCCGAGCAGGCGGAGGCGATTGAACAGGGGCTGCGCGACGCGCGCTTCCATGAGCTGCCGTCCGTGGTGGAGGGCTCCGGCCCGAGGGGCGCCGACCAGCGCCAGTACACCCTCACCGTGGAGGAGGGGGCGCGGCGACACTCCGTGAAGCTGGTGGAGCCCGTGGAGGACCCCCACCTGCGCGAGCTGCTGTCCCTGGTGAGGCGCGCCACGCGCCGCCGCGGTGGACACTGGAACTAAGGGCTTAGTTGACGAAGAACTAAGGTCTTAGTAGTAATGCTGGCCACGGAGGACACCCATGGCCAGACAACCCGAGCCCGAGGCGCCCCGGCCGTTGACGCCGGTGGAGCTCGAGCTGATGCACATCGTGTGGAAGCAGGGCGAGGTGAGCGTGGCGGACGTGCTGGCCGCGCTGCCGGCGGAGCGCGCGCTGGCGTACACGTCCGTCTCCACCGTGCTGCGCATCCTGGAGCAGAAGGGCGTGGTGGTGAGCCGCAAGCAGGGGCGGGGACACCTGTACTCGGCCACGCTGCCGCGCGAGACGTATGAGGCGCAGAGCCTGCGCCACCTGGTGGACACCGTCTTCGATGGAACCCCGTCCGCGCTCGTGGCGCGACTGGTGGAGGCAGTGCCGCTGGCGCCCGACGAGGTGGAGCAGATCCGCAAGCTGCTGAAGGGCAAGGCGGGCAGGTCGTGAGCGGCCTCGTGTCCTTCTATCTCGCGGTGGCGTTGCTGCTGCCGGTGGCGTTGCTGCTCGCATGGGGGGCGCTGGCGCTCCTGACGCGGCTGGGATGGCCGCTGTCCGCGAGGCAGGCGCTGCGGGTGGGGCGCGGGGCGCTGGCCCTGGTGCTCCTGCTGCCGCTCCTGGCGATGGGCGCGCGGGCACTGTCTCCCGCGGGGCCGCTGTTCACGTTCGAGCGCTCGGTGGCGCGACAGGCGGAGCGGCTTCCCTCCACGGTGTGGACGGGAGGCGCGAATGTCTCCGTACCCGTGGCTCGTGGGACTGCCTCCGTGCCGGCGTCCATTTGGATGCTGTTGTCACTGGGTTGGTTGTCTGGCGCGGGGCTCTTCATCGGGCGGGCGCTCGTGCGTCACGGGCGACTGTTGCGTCGACTGGAGGCGCTGCCTCGGGTTCGCTCGGTGGGGCGCGTGGTGGTGGTGCTCGGGGAAGAAGGGACTCCGGCGTTCTCCGCGTGGTTCCCTCGTTGGGGACAGCGTCCGTGCGCGTGGGTGGTGGTGCCTCCCGCGCTGCTGGAGGACGCGGAGTCGTTGCGGCTCACCGTGCTGCATGAGCTTCAGCACCATCGTCAGCGCGACACGCACCTGGCCCTGGGGCGACTGGTGCTCACGGGGGCCTTCTTCTGGCATCCGGCGGCGCATGGGTTGTCGGCATGGCTCGCGTCGCTCCAGGAGCTCGCCTGTGACGAGGCGTTGGTCGCGAGCGGCCGTGCCCAGGCCCAGGCCTATGCGCGCTGTCTGCTCCAGGCGGCGCTGCGTCTCCCGGGCGCTCCGCCCGTTCCCGCCGGTGCCACCGGCATGTCTCATCCCACGCAGAGGAGAATCCACATGCTGTTCCAGCCGCGTCCCCGCCGCACCCATGCCGTCCCCGCGCTGCTCGCCGCGCTGTCCCTGCTGTTGCTTCCCGTGGCCGTCCTGGCGCAAGGCGCGGCGCGTGGCCGCGCGGTGACGCAGGCCGATGCGGAGGCGCTCGCCCGGACGAGTCAGCCTCGGGGGGATTTGCCCATCGTGGTGGATGCGAAGGTGGTGGAGCACCTCAACCGCCTGGTCGGCACCGACAAGGGCCGCGCGTTCATGAAGCGGGCCCTGGAGAACCTGGGGACGCACCGCGCCGCGCTGACGGCGACGCTGCGCTCGAAGGGGCTGCCCGAGGGGCTGCTGGCGGTGGCGGTGGTGGAGTCGGCGGTGACGAACATGCCGGAGACGGATGGTCGGCCGTCACTCGCGCCCGGAATGCGTGGGGCGGGCGTGTGGATGTTCATCCCGGAGACCGCGCGTCGCTATGGGTTGGAAGTGAGCGCGGCGCGTGACGAGCGACTGGACGTGGCGCGTGAGACGCAGGCCGCGTCGGCCCTGCTGTCTGACTTGCATGCGCGCTATGGCGACTGGCGATTGGCGCTCGCGGCGTACAACCAGGGTGAGAAGAAGGTGGACCAGGCACTGACCGAGGGCGGCAGCCGCGATGTGACGGCGCTCATCGCGGGCGGCCACCTCAATGACTACGTGGCCACCGTGCAGGCCGGACTGCTCATTGTCCGCAATCCGCACCTGTTGGATTGAGGCGTCGGGCCCGCGTGTCGCGGGACCTCATGGGATTCGATATGGCGCGCTATAAGGTGCGCCCTCTCGCTGGTCCCGGGGTCCACATGCGAAGCCGCATCGTGTCTGGAGTCTGTCTCGCCACCTGGTCGTTCTGTGTATTGTCCGCCTGTGCTTCCACGTCATCTGGAGGCGCGGCTCCCAGCAGCGTGAAGCCTGAATGTGGCGAGGCGCCACGGGGGCTCGAGGCGCTGCTCAAGCCCGGTGGGCTGGTCCTCTTCGGAGAGATGCACGGCACCGAGGAGGTGCCTCGCTTCGTGGGTGACGTCGCGTGCCACGCGTCCGTCCAGGGGCTGGCGGTTCGCGTGGGGCTCGAGATTCCCTCGGAGGAGCAGGGCCCGCTTGACGCCTTCCTGGCGGCGGATGACGCCCAGAAGAGCCAGGCGGACTTGTTGCTGCGTCCGTTCTGGATGCGAGATGTCCAGGATGGGCGCAGCAGCAAGGCGATGCTCCAGTTGTTGAGCCGGCTGCGCGAGCTGCGTCGCTCCGGCGCGAAGCTCACCGTCGTCGCCTTCGACGTCGCGAAGAGCGCGGACCGGGACGGTGAGATGGCGAAGAACCTCCTTGCCGCCCTCTCGAAGGGCGCGGAGGACCTCACGCTGGTGCTCGCGGGCAACCTCCATGTGCGGCTCGAGAAGGGCACGCCGTGGGATGCGAACTACACCCCCATGGGCTGGCACCTCGCCCAGGCGAAGCTCCCGGTGACGTCGCTGAACAACAGCTACACCGGTGGCAGTGCCTGGGTCTGCATGGGCCAGAACGCCGTATGCTCGGCGTACCCGATGAAGGGGAAGGACAAGGGCGAGCGTCCGTTCGTCGAACACGCGGCCTCTGTCGAGAACGGCTATCACGGCGTCTTCCACGTGGGCGCCATCACCGCCTCCCTGCCCGCGGTGGAGTCGAAGCAGGGCGCGGGCATCAACGTCCAGGCGGTGTCGCTGCGAGCCCAGGGCGACGCGGCCTATGACTCGAAGCAGTTCGCGCAGTGCGCGAAGCACTTCGCCGATGCGGCCCGGGTGGACTCCTCGATGGCCGCGTCCGACGCCTACAACGAGGCCTGCTGCCACTCCCTGGCCAAGGACTCGGACGCGGCCATCACCGCGCTCCAGCGCGCGGCGAAGCATGGGTATTCGAACTGGCAGCATGTCCGGCGCGACGAGGACCTCACCCCGCTGCGTGCGGACGCGCGCTGGGCCCCGCTGATGGCCCAGGTGAGGGCGAACCTGATGGCCGCGGCGCCGCCCGGTACCAACGCGGAGCTGTATGGCCTCTACCTGGATGACCAGGACGACCGACAGGATGAGTCAAAGATAGACTGGGCGGTGGTCGGTCCCCGGGACGTGAAGCGCCTGGCCCGCGCTCGCCAGCTCCTGGAGGAGGGCAAGGTCCAGAGCGCGAAGGACTACTTCCACGCCGCGCTGCTCTTCCACCACGGCAAGGATGTGGCGGACTTCCAGCGCGCGCACACGCTCTTGCTCAAGGCCGTGGAGCTCGACCCGAAGGACGGACTGGCTCGCTGGCTCACCGCCGCCGCCGAGGACCGGCTGTTGACCCAGCAGTGCAAGCCGCAACGCTACGGAACCCAGCGCGAGCAGGTGAACGGGAAGTGGCGACTCGTCCCGGTCGACCCCTCGGTCTCGGACGAGGAGCGCGCGAAGTGGGGCGTGCCGCCGCTGAAGAAGTTGCAGACGGAAGTGGAGGCCGCGAACGCGACCCCTCCGTGAGTCGTCTCACCGCGCCGCGCCATCTCCCAGCATGCGCAGCGCCAGCTCCGCGTGGAGCTCCGCGAGGGTCTCCACGTCGAGCGCGCCGCCTTGCTCGTACCAGTAGGGCAGGCGCACGCCCATCGCGGAGATGGCGGCGGCGGTGACGCGGGGATGGGGCGGCGAGAAGCTCTTCTGCGCCACCCCGCGCTCGATGACCTCCGCCAAAAGCGCGGCGGACTTGTCCCGCAGCGCCACCGCCGGCGCGGCCAGCTCCGGCGTCAACGCGTACAGCTCCTCGTTCACCACCACCGCGAGCTGGGGATGCAGCGCATGCGTTCGCGTGTGCGCGCGGACCAGCGCCCGCACCTGCTGCCTCGGCTCGGGCGCTGATTCCTTCAGCGCCGTCTGGAGCGCCTCGTGGTGCGCCTCATGACCAATGCGCACCAGCTCCGCGAGCACGTGCTCCTTCGAGGCGAAGTGCGCGTACAGCGCGCTCGGCTGCAGCTCCAGCACCTTGGCCAAATCGCGGATGGACGTGTCGTGGTAGCCGCGGCTCGCGAAGAGCTGGAGCGCCGTCTCCAGGATTCGACGCCGGGTGCCGTCTGACGGAGCTGACGGCGGGAGGCTCGCCGGCTGGGCGCGGAGCCGAGAGCGAGTGGGTGTGCTCATGTGGGTTCTTGTTAAACGAACGTTCGTTCAGATAGGGTGGGCCAACGTTACTTCCGCGCCTGGAGTTCGAGGATGTCCACGTTGCAGCTCGAGGGCTTCACTCTCCACTACGAAGAGTCGGGTCAGGGCATTCCTGTGTTGCTGCTTCACGGGCTCGGCTCCTCCGGAGTCGACTGGGAGCTGGTAACGCCACGGTTGGTAAACGGTTACCGACTCGTTGTCCCGGATGCGCGGGGCCACGGTCGCAGCGGTCGCCCGGCCGGTGCCTATGGCGTGCCGCTCTTCGCCCGGGATGTGGCCGCGCTCTGCGACGCGCTCGGCCTGAAGCAGGTGCACGTCATCGGCCTGTCGATGGGCGGGATGATGGGCTTCCAGCTCGCGGTGGACCGGCCGGACCTGGTGCGCAGCCTGGTCATCGTCAACAGCGGCCCGGAGCTCGTCGCCCGCACGGTGCGCCGCAAGTTCGACTTCGCGCTGCGGCTGACGCTCCTGCGCTTCCTGGGTCCCAAGGCCCTGGCCAAGGTGCTGGCGCCCAAGCTGTTCCCCAAGCCGGAGCAGGAGGTGCTCCGTCAGCGCGCCATCGCCACGTTCTCCGCCAATGACCCGGATGCCTACCTGCGCGCGACGCGCGGGCTGTTGGGCTGGAGCGTCATGGCGCGGCTGAAGGACGTCACCTGTCCGGTGCTCGTGCTCCACTCCGAGCGCGACTACACGCCGCTGTCCGCGAAGCAGGCCTATGTGGACCTGCTGCCCCAGGCGCGGCTCCACGTGCTGGCGGACTCCGGCCATGCCGCTCCGCTGGACCAGCCCGGTCCGCTCACCGACGCCGTGGAGGACTTCCTCCGCGCCGTCGACAGCGATGCACCCGGCACCTCGCTCGGCGCCTGAGCCGAGCAGCGAACCCGAGCTCCACAACCCAGGAGGCATGACGATGTCGATGCATCGACGTGGTGTCGCACTCTCGCGGTCGCTGTTTGTACTCACGGTGTTGCTGGTGCTCTCCACGGGAGCACCCGCGTACGCCGGCTCGTGGGTCCATGGCAACTATGTGGGCGCATGGGGAGCCCGGGGCTACCAACTCTGGGTCCCCACTGGCTACCAACCGGGGACACCGCGCCCCCTGCTGGTAGCGCTACACGGCTGTCTCCAGAACCCGGACCAGTTCGCGGGACTGACGCGCCTGAACGAGAAGGCGGATGCGGAGGGCTTCCTCATCCTCTATCCGAACCAGGCGACGTTCGTGAACGCGACGCAGTGCTGGAACTTCATGCTCGGCAACAACCAGGAGCGCGGCACGGGCGAGCCGTCGCTCATCGTCGGCATGGTGGAGTTGATGAAGCAGCGCTACTCGGTGGACGCGCGCCGCGTCTACGTGGGTGGCGTGTCCGCGGGCGGCGTGCTCACGACGACGCTGATGTCCTGCTACTCGGATGTGTTCGCCGCGGGCATGGTGGGCGCGGGCGCCATGTACAAGGCGGCCACCACGGTGTCTGGCACCGCCTTCGCCATGCTCTTCGGCAGCATCTACTCGCCGGATGACAAGGGGAAGGACGCGTGGGTCTGCTCGGGCCGGCCGCGTCGCACGGTGCCGGTGCTCGTGGTGCATGGCACCGAGGACAGCGTCGTCAATCCCCTCAACGGCGAGCAGGCCGTGAAGCAGTTCCTCCAGACCAGCGACTACGGTGATGACGGCGTGGCCAACGACAGCGTCAAGGGCACGCCGACGAGCACGCGGACCTTGAGCGTCCCCGGGGGCCGCACCTACGTCGTGAAGGACTACGTCTACGGCGGTGAGTTGGTGGCCCAGAAGTACGAGATTCGTGGCATGGACCACGCGTGGCCGGGAGGCAATGCGAGCTACCCCTTCGCCGACCCGGCCGGCCCCGACGCCACCACGTTCATGTGGGACTTCTTCAAGCAGCACACGCTCGACCTGCCGTAGCCGCGCGGGACTTCCACCCACGCTCCTCGAGAGTCGATGAGGAGCGCGGGCTGTTTCACATCAGTGCTTGTGGCCGAAGCGCACCGCGACGTTCGGGTGCGCGGCGGCGAAGGCGCGCAGCTTCTTGAAGCTCTCGGTGCCGCGCGTCGCGTCGCCGGTGAAGGTGCCCGGCTCCACGTCGTGCTCCCAGCCCCAGCGGGTGTGGCTGGCGTCGCCCAGGAGCAGCACGGGGCCCTTCGTCGAACGCACCAGGTACGCGGTGCTGCCCGGCGTGTGGCCCGGCACCCAGAGCGCCCACACGGAGCCGTCCCCGAAGATGTCCACCGCGCCCTCGAAGAGGCCGCCCGTCTCGGCGACGTAGGTCCACTCGGACAGCGCGGCCTTGCCCGCGAGCGCGCGGTCCGTGTTGGGCTTGATCAGCACGTTGAGGAAGGCGCGGGTCTCCGCCTCGCCCGGGCCGGAGTAGACGGGGGTGCCCGCGGGCACGTCGGCCATGCCGGTGAGGTGGTCCAGGTGCAGGTGCGTGAGGAACACGCCGGCCAGGGGCTGGGGCTGCTTCGACAGCCACTCGCCCAGTGGCTGGTGCACCTTGAGCTTCTCCAGCTTCATGGCACTGGCGACGATGCCTTGCATGGCCGCCTTCTCCGGCGCGTCTCGCAGGGCCGTCTCGATGCCGGTGTCGACGATGAAGAGCCCCTTCGTCGGGTGGCGCAGCGCGTGGAAGAAGACCTGGATGGGCTCATCCCCGTCCTCCAGCTTCGCCGCCTTCGCGGTGGGGTGATTCAGGTTGATGAGGCCGCTGCGCGCCACGGCCCAGTCGGAGGACGCCACGGACTCCAGCTCCACGGGGCCGGGCTCGTCCAGCACCGCGAGCAGGTCATTCGCGGGCCGCGCCGCGCCGAGCGACGAGCGCTGGTGGGGGTGCGAGGTGGCCGCCACGCCGACGACTCCGAGGATGACCGCACCGAGGACGAGGACGGCGAGGACCGAGAGGGTGATGCGCTTGACGTTCTTCATGAGCGCCAAGGTATCGATGCGCTGGTGCATGGAAAATGGCCATTTTGGTATGAAGCCATCCAAATATGGATATTCCGTGGGATGACGCGCGGCTGTTCCTGGCCATCGCGGAGACGGGCAGCTTCAGCGCGGCGGCGAAGCGGCTCCGCATTGGCCAGCCGACGGTGAGTCGCAGGCTGGCGGCGCTCGAGTACGAGGTGGGGGCGAAGCTGTTCCGGCGGAGCGTGGACGGCGCGGCGCTGACGTCGGCGGGGGAGCGGCTGCTGCAGCCCGCGAGGAAGATGGCGGAGTGGGCCGGAGAGCTCCAGCGCGCCGCCGAGTCGGCGGACTCCTCGCCCCAGGGGCTGGTGCGCGTGACGGCGAGCCCCTTCGTGAGCTTCGACTTCCTGGCACCCTTCGCGGGCCACGTGGCGCGCAAGCACCCGGGGCTGCGGCTGGAGGTGCAGTCGTCGGTGAACTACGCGGACCTGGGGCGCGGGGAGGCGGACCTCGCGCTGCGCACGCGGTCCACGAGGAACGCGGACCTCACCCGTCTGTACACGCTGGAGGTGGAGACCGCCGTCCTCGTCTCCAAGTCGCTCAAGGCGACGCTGCCGAAGCGGCCGACGCTCCAGGAATTGCCCTGGGTGGCGTGGGCTCCGCCGTTCGAGGCGATGTCACCCAATCCCCAGCTTGAGTCGCTCATCCCGAACTTCGCCCCCGTCTTCACCGCGGACAACTTCCTGGTGCTGCTGGCGGCGGCGGAGGCGGGCGTGGGCGCGATTGCGCTGGGCCATGTCACGCACCGCTTCAGCCAGCAGCGGGAGCGCAACCTGGTGCCGCTCGACATCGACCTGGGGCCCTACAAGAAGAGCCAGCTCCACCTCATCTGCGCGAAGTCGGCCCTGGAGATTCCTCGCGTGCGCAAGGTGTCGGAGCTGCTGGTGGAGGAGCTGGAGCGCGCGAAGTCGCGCTGACTTCGCGCGCTCGGAGACGCGGGCTCAAGGCATGGGGGGCATGCCGCCGTCCCAACCCGGCGGAGGGCCACCGGGGCCTCCGTCGCCGCCCGGCGGAGGACCTCCCGGACCACCACCGCCTCCGCCGCCACCCGGAATCTGGCACTGCGCGGTGTCCAGTGAGGAGCGGATGATGAGCGTCTTCCACGCGAGCATGGCGCCGTCCGCCTGACGCGAGGTCTGGAAGAGGTAGTTGCCCACGGACTCGGCGGACACGACGTTGTCGTTGGCGTTCGTCGTGTCTCGCGGTCCGCGCGTGCTGTAGAGCGGCTGGTGGTTGATGACGTCGTCGTTGAGCGCGTCGTCGAAGAAGAGCTGCGACGTCACGTACTCCGCCTCGCCCACGCGAATGGTGAAGTGGATGTGGACGGTGCGGCTGCTGTACCAGCCGGGGAAGCAGGTATCGAAGTCGGCGCGGCCGTCGGCGTCCGTCACCTGCACGCCTCGGAACCACCGGGCGGACGTGGCCGTCGGGTCGTCCGAGGTGCAGAAGGTGCTGGCGTCCTCGCCCGAGTAGAGGCCCTCCGGCGCGGCGTGCCAGATGTCGACGGAGGCGCCCTGGATGGGCTCGCACGCCTCGTTCAGCACGCGGAAGGCCAGCCGCACGGGCAGGCCGTCGTGGCCCTCGCTGATGTCCTTGCGGACCAGCGTCCGCGCGTAGCAGGGGCCCAGGGTGGCCGCGCAGGTGAGGGCGCAGGGGGTGCCCGCGTCGTCGGTGAAGGGGTTGGCGTAGGTGCCCGCCATCACCGAGGTGCCGCCGGTGGCCCAGTCGGTGGCGGTGGTGCCCGCGTCGGTGTTCGTTCCGGAGTCGGTGTCTCCCCCGGTTCCCGGGGTGCCCGAGTCATCCGCGCCACAGGCGAGCACCTGCACCAGCGGTATCGCCGCCAGCGTCAGGCCCATGCCGCGCAGCACCCTTCGGCGGGACATCACCGAGGTGAGGGTGTCCTTCCTGTCCTGGTCGCTCATCGCGAGTCCTCTCCTGGGCCGGTGCGAGTGGGGTGGTCCGGTCCATGTCGCCCGTGTTCTCGGGCCCGAGAATCGCTATACCCAGGGAGTTCTTAAGCAGACCTTACGTGCCACCCACGGAGACCGGCCGCATGACGACACTCAAGGGGAAGACGCTTTTCATCACCGGGGCCAGCCGAGGAATCGGCAAGGCGATGGCCCTCCGGGCGGCGCGCGACGGCGCCAACATCGTCATCGCCGCGAAGACGACGGAGCCGCACCCCAAGCTGCCGGGCACCATCTACACGGCCGCGGAGGAAATCGAGAAGGCGGGCGGTCGGGCGCTCCCCTTCGCGGTGGACATCCGCGACGAGAAGCAGATTGCCGCGGCGGTGGCGAAGGCGGTGGAGACGTTCGGCGGCATCGACATCCTCATCAACAACGCGAGCGCCATCAGCCTCACCGGCACGGAGGACACGCCGATGAAGCGCTATGACCTGATGCATGGCATCAACACGCGCGGGACGTTCGCCTGCTCGCAGGCGTGTATTCCGCACCTCAAGCGCTCCAGCAATCCGCACATCCTCAACAACTCGCCGCCGCTGAACATGGAGGCGCGCTGGTTCTCGCCGCACGTCGCGTACACGATGGCGAAGTACGGCATGAGCATGTGTGTGCTGGGCATGGCGGACGAGCTGCGTCCGGATGGAATCGCGGTGAATGCGCTGTGGCCGCGCACGGTCATCGCGACGGCGGCGGTGCAGAACCTGCTGGGCGGTGAGGAGACGATTCGCGGCAGCCGCTCGCCGGACATCATGGCTGACGCCGCGTACGCCATCCTCACCAAGCCGAGCAAGAGCTTCACCGGCAACTTCTGCATCGACGAGGACGTCCTGCGCGCCGACGGCGTGACGAACTTCGACAAGTATCAATCCGTGCCCGGCGCGGAGTTGTTCCCCGACTACTTCCTCTGAGGGGTGGATTGGTACGGCCCATGCTTCCGGTTCGGGAGCGTGGGCCGTGCGTTGAGTATTCCGGCAAGGGCCCAAGGCGAGGAGGGTGGCGAGATGGCGTGGGAGTCCGAGCAGGGTGTGACGTCGAGTGTCGCGAGGAGCCCCCAGGATGAGCGGTGACGCCAAACAGGGAGGGCCCGGTCCGGGAGAGTTCCTGGTCTACGTGGGTGAGGATGGTGTCTCGAAGGTCCACGTGCGGCTCGTCGAGGGCACCGTCTGGCTGACCCAGAAGCAACTGGCCGAGCTTTTCGGCAAGGACGTGCGAACCGTCAACGAGCACCTCCAGAACATCTACGAGGAGGGAGAGCTCGACCCGGCGGCAACCCTCCGGAAATTCCGGATAGTTCAAATGGAGGGTACCCGGGAAGTCGCGAGGCTGGTGGAGCACTACTGCCTGCCCGCGATTCTCGCGGTCGGCTACCGGGTCCGCTCCACCCAGGGGACGCGGTTCCGGCAGTGGGCCACGTCCCTGCTGGACGAGTACCTGGTGAAGGGCTTCGTGCTCGACGATGCCCGCCTCCAGTCCGCCGCCTCGTTGGGAGAGGACTACTTCGACGAACTCCTGGAGCGAATCCGGGAGATTCGAGCGTCGGAGCGTCGGTTCTATCAGAAGCTGACCGACATCTACGCCCAGTGCAGCGTCGACTATGACGCCCAATCGGATATCACCCAGACGTTCTATGCGACGGTGCAGAACAAGCTGCACTGGGCCATTCATGGGCACACCGCCGCGGAGCTGATTCGCGAGCGCGCCGACGCGAGTCAGCCCCACATGGGACTCGCGACCTGGAAGCACGCTCCCGAAGGACCCATCCGGAAAGCGGATGTCACGGTGGCGAAGAACTACCTCACGGAGCCCGAGCTGCGAGAGCTCAGCCGTGTCGTCACGATGTATCTGGACTACGCGGAGGACCAGGCCCGCCGCCGGCGCCCCATGACGATGGAGAGCTGGGTGGCGAAGCTGGATGGCTTCCTCCAGTTCAACGAGCGGGACGTCCTGTCCCACGCGGGGCAAGTCAGTCACGAGCTGGCGACGGCCCACGCGGAATCCGAGTTCGACCGGTATCGCGAGAACCAGCGGAAGCTGGAGTCGAACCTGCCGACTTCCGACTTCGACCGGGCCGTGGAGAAGACGAAGCAGCTCGAATCCAGGACAGGGGGCCGAGGCAAGAAGCCATGAGTCGGCTGCTCCCGGGCGGCGAGCCCGCCTGCCCCGGGGGTGGGCGGACCACCGGTAAAATGTTCGGGAGAAGAGGCTCCATGCGGCAGTGATTGCGTGCTTGTGGACGCGACACTAGAAGCCCAGGTCACTTCCATTCTTCCGAACGAGCACTGATGTCCGCGCCGGACTTCCCCAAACAGCGAGCCACGGCATTCCAGGAAGGGCACCTCGGCGGAGCCGGCGAGATGGCGGAGTTGGTCCGCTCCAAGGACTGGTCCGCGACACCGCTGGGCCCCCTCTCCGGCTGGCCCACGAGCCTGAGGACGATGGTGGGCGTCGTCCTGGGCAACCGCTTCCCCATGCTCCTGTGGTGGGGACCGCAGATGCTTCAAATCTACAACGACGGCTACCGGCCCGTGCTCGGCCTGAAGCACCCTGGCTCGCTCGGCGCTCCCGCCTCCGTTGTCTGGGCTGAAATCTGGGACGTCGTCGGCCCCATGGCCCAAGGCGTGCTGAACGGTGGCCCCGCCACGTGGAGCGAACACCTCCAGCTCTTCATCAACAGCCGAGGCTTCATCGAGGAGACGTTCCACACCTTCTCGTATAGCCCCGTGTATGACGAAGCCGGCCAGGTCGGCGGCGTCCTCGTCACGGTGCAGGAAACCACCGAGCAGGTGCAGGACAACCGCCAGCTCAAGATGCTGGGCGAGCTGGCCACCAGCTCCGCCGCCGCGAAGACGGCCGAGGAGGCCTGTCAGACCGCCGCGTCCATCTTCTCCGGCTACGACCAGGACCTGCCCTTCACGCTGCTCTACCTGCTCGACGACGCCGGCACCGAGGTCCGGTGCGTGGGCTCCAGCGGCATGGAGGGCTACTCGGGCTCCGCGAAGCCCGCGCACTGCGCCTTCAACGGCGTGACGGACCCCGACGGCTGCTGGCCCTTCGTGGAAGCGGCGCGCACCGGACGGGAGGTCCTCGTCGACGACCTGGCCTCGCGCTTCAGGGACCTCCCCACGGGCCGCTGGGGAACGGCGCCGACGCGCGCGGTGGTGCTGCCGCTGGCGCGCTCCGGGCAGCCGCATCCGTATGGCTTCCTGGTGGCCGGCGTCAGCCCGCGCCGCGTCCTGGATGACCGCTACCTGGGCCTCTTCCGCCTCACCGCGGACCCGGTGGTGACGGCCATCGCCAATGCCCGCGCCTACGACGAGGAGCGTCAGCGCGCCGAGGCCCTCGCGGCCATCGACCGCTCCAAGACGGCCTTCTTCAACAACGTCAGCCACGAGTTCCGCACGCCGTTGACCCTGATGCTCGGCCCCACCGAGGACGCGCTGGCCTCGCCGTCACGCGCCCTCTCCGGCGAGCCGCTGGAGACGGTTCACCGCAACTCGCTGCGGCTCTTGAAGCTGGTCAACTCCCTGCTCGACTTCTCCCGTCTGGAGGCGGGGCGCATCCAGGCCCACTACGAGCCGGTGGACCTGCCCGCCCTCACCGCGGGACTCGCGAGCGCGTTCCGCTCCGCGATAGAGCGCGCGGGCCTGCGCTTCGACGTCGACTGCGCGCCGCTGCCCGAGGACGTCTACGTCGACCAGGACATGTGGGAGAAGATTGTCCTCAACCTCCTCTCCAACGCGCTGAAGTTCACCTTCGAGGGGACCATCCGCATCTCCCAGCGGTGGACGAATGGTCAGGTCGAGCTCCAGGTCTCCGACACGGGCATCGGCATTTCGGAGCAGGAGCTGCCCCGCGTCTTCGAGCGCTTCCACCGCGTCCAGGGCGCACGCGCGCGCACGCACGAGGGCTCCGGCATCGGCCTGGCGCTCGTACACGAGCTGGTCCGCCTCCATGGCGGCACGCTCGGCGTAACGAGCACGGAAGGCAAGGGCACCACGTTCACCCTGCGCATCCCCTCCGGCGCGGACCATCTGCCGAAGGCGCACGTCGGTGCTCGTGACTCGCGGGCCGTCACGGCGCTGGGCGCCGCGCCCTATGTGAACGAGGCCCTGCGCTGGCTGCCAGGCGGGCTGGAGGTGGAGTCGCTGGAGCTGGGGGCCGAGGTCCCCTCGGAGCAGAACGTCGCCAAGGGCGCGCGCATCCTGCTGGCGGACGACAACGCCGACATGCGCGAGTACCTGACGTCGCTGCTCTCGCGGACCTGGGAGGTGGAGGCGGTGGCGGACGGCCTCGCGGCGCTGGAGTCCGCGCGCGCCCGACCTCCGGACCTGGTGCTGACGGACGTGATGATGCCGGGGCTGGATGGCTTCGGCCTGCTGCGCGAGCTGCGCGCCGACGAGCGGACGCGCGGAGTGCCCGTCACCGTCCTCTCCGCGCGAGCGGGTGAGGAGGCTCGCATCGAGGGCCTGCGCGCCGGCGCCGACGACTACCTGGTGAAGCCCTTCTCCGCGCGCGAGTTGATGGCGCGGGTGGAGACGCAGCTCACCAAGGCGCGGTTGCGGTCCATCCAGGAGGCCCATGCCCGGCTCCTGACGCGCGTCTTCACGTACGCGCCGGTGGGCATCTGCATCCTGAAGGGGCCCGAGCACATCTTCGAGTTCGCCAACGCGGGTTACCTGCGGCTCGTCGCCAACCGCCCCGTCGTCGGCCAGCCCATCGCGAAGGCGCTGCCGGAGCTGGCGGGCCAGGGCATCTTCGAGCTGCTGGACAGGGTCATCGCCACGGGCGAGCCATACATCGGCCGTTCGCTGCGACTGATGATGGTCTCCGGTGAAGGGGGCCCTCCGCGCGAGGTGTTCTTCGACTTCGTCTACCAGCCGATGCTGGACGACGAGGGCCGGGTGGACTCCATCGTCGTCGTGGCCTTCGACGTGACGGACCTGTCCAACGCGCGCCGCGAGGCGGAGGCGGGCAGCCGCGCCAAGGACGAGTTCCTGGCGATGCTCGGCCATGAGCTGCGCAATCCGCTGGCGCCCATCCTCACCGCGCTCCAGTTGATGCGGCTGCGCGGTGGTGACGGCGCGGAGCGCGAGCGCACCGTCATCGAGCGACAGGTGCATCACCTGGTGCGACTGGTGGACGACCTGCTCGACGTGTCCCGCGTGACGCGGGGCAAGCTGGTCCTTCGCCGTGAGCGCGTGGAGCTGGCGGAGGTGGTGGCGAAGGCCATCGAGCAGTCCAGTCCGCTCCTGGAGGAACGCGGCCACCACCTGGTGGTGGAGCTGCCTCGCCATGGCCTGTTGCTGGACGCCGACGCGACGCGACTGGGGCAGGTGTTCTCCAACCTCCTGACGAACGCGGCGAAGTACACGGAGCCCGGTGGGCGCATCACCATCACCGGGACGCGAGAGGGTTCGGAGGTGGTGGCCTCCGTCCAGGACAACGGCAGCGGCATCACCCCGGAGATGCTGCCGCGCATCTTCGACCTCTTCTTCCAGGAGCGGCAGGAGCTGGACCGCTCGCAGGGCGGACTGGGACTGGGGCTCGCGATTGCCCGGAGCCTGGCGGCCCAGCACGATGGCACCATTCAGGCGAGCAGTGATGGCCGGGGACAGGGCAGCACCTTCACCGTGAGACTGCCCGCGCTGGAGGCGCTGCCCGCCGAGGCGAGCGTGGTCTCCGCGGTCGTGGCGCAGGAGGTCGCGCCGATGCCGCACCGCGTGCTGATTGTCGACGACAACCGCGACGCGGCGGACGTACTCGCCGAGGCCCTGGACATGCTGGGCTGCGAGACGCGCGTCACCTACGACGGCCCGAGCGCGCTCCAGGTGGCGCCGTCCTTCCGCCCGGAGCTGGCGCTGCTGGATATTGGCCTGCCCGTCATGGACGGCTACGAGCTGGCGCGCAACCTGCGCACCCAGCATCCGGACGGAGGCCTCCAGCTCATCGCGGTGACGGGGTATGGCCAGGAGTCGGACCGGCAGCGCTCGAAGGAGGCGGGCTTCGACGCGCACTTGGTGAAGCCCATCGACTTCGCCACCCTGGGCTCGTTGCTCAAGCGCCTGAACTCGGCCCGCTCCAATTGACTCACCCCGCCGAGCGCGCGGCCTGGCTCGGCGGCGGTGCCCAGGTGGCGTTGAGCGAGTGGATGGTGCTCACCGGGATGTCGAGCAGGAACATGTAATAGAGGGCGCGGTGCTGGTCGTTGACCTCGTCCTCGAAGGCGCCGAAGCCGCTCACCGAGTAGACGGTTCCGAGCAGCTCCGTGCCGGTCGTGGGCTGCTGGTACGTCAGCGCGTTGTCCCGGAGGGTCCTCAGCGCGGCGTCGACGGCCGCCTTGCACAGCAGGCCGCACGCGGGGCCGCCGGGGTACAGGGACAGGATGGACGTCAGCCCTTCCTCGGTCCACGCGCGCGGCACCACGTCGAGCGCGTTGTAGTAGCGCTGGGCCTCCGGGAAGGCGGCGTCGAAGGCCTCGGCGAAGGCGGGATTGCCCGCGGTGGGCGCGGCGAAGGTGAGGGGGAGCACGGACACGTTCGTCAGCGCGCCCTGGAGCCACGCGGCCAGCACGGTGGCCACCTGTCCCCCCAGGCTGTGCCCGGTGACGAGCAGCGACGTTCCCTGGGGCAGCCCCTGGAGGAACGTCAGCAGCGCGCCGCCGCCGGAGCCCACGGACGAGGACATGGCCACGACGTTCTTCCACACCTCCACGGCGCCCTTGGAGATGGCCGCATCGGCGGGAAACGACGGCGCGGTGAAGGGCAGGGGCTCCTGGGGGTTGATGTTCTTGTCCTGGAGCAGGTCCTCGATGCGGTCGAACAGGGTGCCGCGCACCACCACCGCGCAGTCGCCGCTCGTGTTGGCGGCGACGTAGACCAGGTCCTCGCCGTGCGTCGCCGGGCCCCACGTCACCTGCCAGCCCTCCGTGAGGGTGGCGGACAGGGCCTCGTTCATCAGGGTGTAGCGCTTGGAGTTCGAGTCGAACTGGCCCAGGTAGGAGACGGCGCAGAGGGTGATGCCGAGCTGGGAGGGATTGTTCGCGGAGGCCATGGTTCTTCCTTCAGGACAGGGAGCCGGAGACGCTTGCCACCATTGTGCACCGGCCGGGGCTTCGTCGCCGTCCTCGCGCGCGGGGACTCGGCTATGCTGGGGCCCTCCGCATGGCCCTGGAAGGGCACGGCGCGCGTCGCCCCCCTTCCACGCGGTCCGGGGAGAAGAGACGAGGCGTTCGGGATGAGCAGCGATGTGGCGGGAGCGAAGGACGGAGTGGTGGTTCTCGATTACGCGAAGCTGGTGGACGGCGCGGACCTGTCCGCCGACATCGAGCGCGCGTATGGGTATGACGGCATTGGCCTGCTCATCGTCCGGGGCATCCCCGGGCTGGTGGAGCTGCGGCAGGGGTTGTTGCCGCTGGGCTTCCGGTTCGCCGCGCTGCCCAATGACGTGAAGGACCGCTACGTCCACGAGCGCAGCAGCTATTCCTTCGGCTGGAGCCACGGCAAGGAAGTGCTCAAGCCCGGCCAGTTCGACGAGTTCAAGGGCTCCTATTACAACAATCCCCAGTACGACTCGCCGCAGGTGGATGCGTCGCTGGTGGAGAAGTACCCGGAGAACTACCACCCCAACGTGTGGCCGGACCCGGACTTTCCCGCGCTGCGCCCGGCCTTCCAGGCCCTGGGGCGGAAGATGGTGGACGTGGGGTTGCTCGTGGCGGCGCAGTGCGACCGGTACGTGACGGCGCGGCTGGGCGAGAGGCTCTCGCCGGATGCGCAACTGGCGCGGACCATCCGCGAGTCCCGTGCGTGCAAGGCGCGGCTGCTCTACTACTTCGCCATCAACGAGGACTCGACGCCGCGCACGCGCGACTCCTGGTGTGGCTGGCACAGTGACCACGGTTCGCTGACGGGGCTGTGTCCGGCCATGTACTTCGACGCGGAGCCTGGGGCCTCGGAGCCGACGCGGCAGGACATCGCGGTGCCGGACCCGGAGGCGGGGCTCTACGTGCGCACGCGCGGTGGTGAGGAGCGCAAGGTCGTCATCCCCAAGGACTGCCTCGCGTTCCAGATTGGCGAGAGCGCGCAAATCGTCACGGGCGGACTGCTGCGCGCGACACCGCACGCGGTGCAGGCGCTGGCGCACCCGGCGAGCCGCAACATCTCCCGCTCGACGTTCGCCGTCTTCATGCAGCCCGACAACGAGGAGCGCCTGCGTCCGCCCGAGGGCACGGACCCGGCGGAGCTGCGCGTGGGCGCCTTCCAGCCGGGCATGACGTTCGGCGACTTCGCCCGCGCCACGTTCGCGAAGTTCTACAACCCCTACGCGTGACGCGCGGCGCGCGCGGGGTGTCTCCTCAAAAGACAGACACCTCGCGCAGTTGGTGGAAGTAGCCGCGCATCGGTGGGTTGCTGGACGGTTTCGCGGTGTAGATGCGCACGCGGTCCACGAGCGGCGTGTCTTCCCGGAGGGGTGCGTCGACGTCTCGCTCGAAGGCCACCTGCGTGTTCCTGTCGTCCGTGTGGGGCGGGGTGTCGAGCGCCAGAATGAGTGTGTCCTGGCCCAGCGGCTGCCATGCGCCGCCCTCCAGCGAGCCCTCCACGTGAAGGACCTCTTCCATGAACGTGCTGTTGTGGCCTCGCACCAGCACGCGGCGGGGATGGACGGGCTCCCGCAGCCGGATGATGAGCACCTGCTCCAGCGAGCCGTACATCGGCGTCGGCACCTTGACCGACTCGAGCTTGCCGTCGGTGAAGGGACACGGGTCCACGACGCCGTCATCCGTCTCGCACGGCTGTCCTCGGCTGAAGGGGATGCGTCCCGTGAAGGGCAGCGGCACCGGGGGCGCCTCATGCACGTCCACGTATTCCAGGACGCTCAGGAACCAGTCGCGCCCGCCCTCGGCTCGGGCCTGCACGAAGGCGAGCGGTGGCGCGAAGTCCTCCAGCATCTCCGGCCCCAGCCACGCCTCGCCGGAGCGCGTCTCCTGGCTCCACACCACGCCGGACTCGCCACGCGCCTGCACGAAGTAGCCGTGCTCGGGGATGTCCGCGAGCGGCGGCACATCCACCCACGTCAGGCGTACGCCGCCCGCGTCCTCGCTCGCACGCAGCTGGCTGTCCCAGCGGCGCAGCGGCGGCAGGTCCACGTCCAGCATGAAGTGGATGGCCAGGAAGTCCCTCGCGCCGTCCAGGGGCGGCAGGTGGAGCTGGAAGGTGCTGAGGCTCGACCAGGGGGATGGGCGCTCCAGTCGGTCCGCGCCGGTGTCGCGCGCGGTCAGCTCGTGGAGGAACAGTCCTTGCGCGTCTGGAGTCACCTGGGCCCAGGGCTCGTACGCGAGCGTGAGGCGTCCATTCGGAGCTTGTCCCGGGATCGGCTGGGGTCCATCCAGCCGGCGCGGACGCATCAGCGTGAGCGGAGCGCCGCGCCAGGGTGAGCCGTCGGACTCCAGCACGGTGCCGGAGAGGAAGACGGGAGACTCGGGCTCCAGCGCGCAGCCCGCCGAGGTGATGGCGCAGGCGAGCCCCATGAGCAGGTGGCGCATGTCAGAAGGTCCCCTTGACGCCGAGCGTGGGCAGAATCACCGGGATGCCGAGGCTCTTGCGCTTCAGGCCCACGGGCTGGCCCACTTCGTCGTTGTAGCCATAGTCGCGGGTCAGCACCTCGCTGCGCGCGGTGACGTTGAAGACATCCAGGTACACGTCGAGCATGAAGTTGTCGAAGACGAGGCTGCGTGAGGCGCGGAAGTCGACGCGGAAGAACGAGGGCAAGCGGTCCACCGCGTCGCGGCTCACGGGTTTCCACTCGGGCTCGCCGTCCTCGCCCAGGCCCTCGCGCATGGTGCGGTAGCCGAACTGGCCCGTCTCGGGGCGGCCGGTGTTGAAGTGCGCCACCGCGCCCACGGTGACGAAGTCGAAGCGGTAGCTGAGCGCGGCGTTGACGGAGTGCGCCTGCTCGAAGGCATAGGGAAGGTAGTCCTCCGCCATGCCGAGTTCCTCGCCGTTCGGGCCCACCTTCGCGTAGCGCGTGAAGCGCCGGCTCTGGTTGAAGCCATACGTGAGCCAGCCGAACCAGCGTCGCCCCAGCGGCCTGCGCATCATCAGCTCCACGCCGTAGCTGTGGCCCCGGCTCTCCACGTCCTCGGCCTCGAGTCCCCGACGCCGCAGGTTGCTCAGCACATCCTCGAAGTTGAACTCCAGCGTGCGAAGGAGCGGGTTGAAGTACGCCTCCGCGGAGAGTTCCCACTCCGCGCCGGGTCGCCACTCCGAGCCGAGCGAGAATTGCGCCGCGCGCTGGAGTCCGCGCTCCAGTGCGAGCATCTCTCCGGCGGGCACGGGGAGCAGCACCGTCGCGGGCTGGTGGTACAGGCCCGCGCCCGCCTTCAGTGTGAGCGTGTCCGTGAGGGCATGCCGCACCGCGAGCCGAGGCTCCACCGCCAGCCGTGTCGTGTCCCCGAAGCCGTGGTAGCTGTCCAGCCGAAGGCCCGGCACCAGCGTCCACCGAGGGGAAGGCCGCCAGGTGAGCTGCGTGCCCACGCCCGCGAAGGTGCCCAGGATGCCAGGGCGCGAGTACGCGTCCTTCCCGTCGACGGGGCCCACGGGGCGGAACAGGCCGATGGCCACCATGCTCGCGTCGCGTCGCTCCAGGTGCCCGAAGACCTCCAGGTTCAGCTCGGAGGACAGCTCGCGTGTGTAGCCCGTGCGCAGGGCGACGCTGCCCTGGGTCAGCTCGTAGCGACCGGACGCGATGTTGCCCTTGTTGTAGGCGAGGCTCATCCGGTCATACCCGAGCGTCAGGCCCACCTCCGCCTCGCCGCTCGCGAAGGGGTGGCGCCCGCGCAAGTCGAGCCGGTGGAACAGCAGGCCCAGGCCGCCCGAGTCCTGCGTGGGGATGCGCGCCGTGAGTCCCACCGCGTCCGACGTGCCGAGCGCGAGGACTCGGAGGCTGCCCTGGCCCACGCGCTGCTCCACGCGCGTCTGGTAGTCCCAATAGTCCGCGTACAACTTGGGCTCGCCGGGCTCCGAGTACACGTTGCCGCCTATCGTGGTCGACGACGGCCCGGTGAGGCTGTTGGCGATGCGGGTGATGAGGAGGCCCGTGTAGCTGATGCGCGCGGCGGCGGTGACGGTGGTGCCCGTCTCGGGGAAGGGGACCTCGAGGAACGCGCCCGCGTGGATGAGGTCCAGGTAGGCGCTGCCGTGCAGGCCCTCCTCGCGCGGCCGGCTCACGTGCGCGTCCACCGCGCCGCCCAGCAGGCTGCCGTAGCGCGCGGAGGGCACACCGACCTGGAAGTCGAGTGACTCGACGAGGTCCGGGTACACCACCGCGTTGCCGACGAGCAGGTGGTACAGGAAGGGCACCCGCACGCCGTCCACGTAGAAGGCGCTGGCGGCGGGCTGCACTCCGCGCACCACGGGATAGGAGAGCCCCGAGGCGAGCGTCGTCACCCCTGGCATGAGCATCACCACGCGGAACGGGTCGCCCATGGTGCCGGGGACCTCGCGCAGCTCCTGCTCGTGCAGCGTGACGCGGGAGACCTCGGTGCGCGGCCGGTCCGCGCGCACCACTGTCTCGTAAGGGTTCACCGCGAGCGGCTCCAGCGAGTACAGCACCTCCAACTGCTGGCTCGCGTCGAGCGTCTCGGTGAGCATCAGCAGCCGATGCCCGGGCGCGGTGATTTTCAGCGCATGCGCGCCGGGGGGCAGCTCCAGTCGGAAGAGTCCCTGCGCGTCTGTCTCCGTTGTCGCCGCGTCGGCGCGCACGGCAGCTCCGGCGATGGGCTTGCGTGTGCCCTTGGCGCGCACCCGGCCGGTGAGCACCGCGCGGAGGGCGGCCACGGGGGGCGGCTCGAAGCGATAGGTGAAGGGCAGTCGCACCGCGACGGGTTGCCCTTGTGAGGTGGCTGGGTGGAAGCGCAAGCGGGGTGCGGCGTGCAGCGCGGCCTGGGCGAGCGCGGAGGGAGGCTCGCCCACGATGCGGGCCTCGACGACGTCACCGGCCTCGTCGACGGTCAGCTCCAGTTCGACGGTGACAGGCGCGTCCAGGTGGAGGCCTTGAGGCAGCCGCGCGGGAGCGTCCTCGGCCAGGGTGGGTGGAAGGAGCGCGGAGGCCGAGAGCGCGGAGGGCGGCGAGGACTCGGTGCCGGGCCGCGGAGTGGCCTGGGCTCGAAGGGGCACGACGGCGCTCAGGGCAAGGGCGAGAAGAGACGGTCCGAGTCGCGTCATCGTGTGGGGGCGGGGGTGTGGGCGCTGAAAAACCTCCTATACGTGACCACAATGGAAGTCAGGTTGTCTCGGCCCGTGTGGAAATGAGGTTCATCTGGCAATGAGATTCATCTCAGGTGGACGGTTTGCCCGAGACTCCTGGCGCAATACCTATCCACGGCCACGGCACCCAGGATGAAGGCGGCGGCCGCGGCGATGTTCCCCTTGCGAGGGCGCTGTTGGAGCGCGGGCCCCAGGCTCGCGAAGGGCTCGGACATGTACCTCGCGGTGCCGGGGCTGACGCGTGGCGAGTCCACGGTGCGCGCGCTCAGTGCCTACGGCGAGGCAGGAGTCCCTCCCGTGGACGTGCTGCGTGCGATGACCGCGAACGCGGCGGAGCTGCTGCGCATGCAGGACCGGGTGGGCACGCTCGAAGCGGGAAGGCTCGCGGACCTGATTGCCGTGAAGGGCGACCCATTGAAGGACCTCAAGGCGCTGCGTCAGGTGCGCTTCGTGATGAAGGACGGCAAGGTGGTGGTGGACGCCCAGGGAGCGCTGTCCCCGGTGGCGACGCCCGCGCGCTGAGAGCTGGCGGAGGGCTCCTCGACGCCACGCGGGGAGGCACGTCGATGGCGCCGCGCTCATGCGTTTCGCGAAGCCTCCGTCCTCCGGCACGCTCCTCGGAAGTGTCGCGAGGGCTCCGGCTGGAGTAGTTACCAGGGGCCATGCTCTCCCGGTCCGCTCGACGCGTCTCGCTCACGGTGCTCCTCCTCGTCTGCGCCTCCTGTGCGCGTGTGCCGCGTCCAGCGGTCACCCGTCCCCAGGAAGCACTGGTGGAGTTCTCCGACACGGTGAAGCTCGTGGACGACGGCGAGTCGGCGTCCCTGCGCATCGCGCTGGACCAGAGCCTCATCTGGCTGCGCACGCGGCCGGTGGAGCAGCGCTTCGTCTACGGCCCGCGCGAGGTCACGGCCGGAGAATTGGTATCCGCCCTGGAGCGGCTGCGCGCGCGCCTCACCGACGGCATGTCCTCGCTGGAGGTGTCGAAGGCGGTGATGGAGGACTTCGACCTGCTCGAGTCCGCTGGAGGCGAGGACGGCACGGTGCTCTTCACGGGCTATTACGAGCCCGTGCTCGAAGCGAGCCTGTCGCGAACCGACGAGTACCGCGTCCCCGTGCTGTCCGCGCCCGATGACCTCATCGAGGTGCCGCTGGAGCCCTTCGCGGAGCGCTTCGCGTCAGAGCGCGTCTTCGGGCGACTGGAGGGCAAGCGACTGGTGCCCTACTGGAACCGCGCCGAGATTCGCGGCGGCAGGCTGAGCCCGCGCAAGCTGGAACTGGCCTGGGTGAAGGACCCGGTGTCGCTCTTCTTCATGGAGGTGCAGGGCAGCGGCACCCTGCGGCTGAATGACGGCGGCGAGCGTCGCGTGGGCTACGCCGCGTCGAACGGCCGTCCGTACCGGAGCATCGGCGCCCTGCTCATCCAGGAGGGAGTGATTCCCCGAGAGCAGATGTCCATGCAGGCGCTGCGAGCGTGGCTGGCGGCGAACCCCACCGAGCGCGACCGCGTGCTCGACTACAACGAGTCCTATGTCTTCTTCCGCTTCCTGCCCGGCGCGGCGGTGGGCTCGCTGGGCAGGGAGGTGACACCGGGCCGCTCCATCGCCACGGACGCGCGGCTGTTCCCCAAGGGCGGCCTGGCCTTCATCCTCACGGACCACCCGGTGAAGATGGCGGATGGTTCGGTGCAGTGGAGGCCGCTGGCGCGCTTCGTGTTCAACCAGGACACGGGCGGAGCCATCCGGGGCGCGGGTCGCGTGGATGTCTTCTGGGGCCGAGGCCCCGAGGCGGAGCTGGCCGCGGGCATGATGAAGCAGAAGGGGCGGCTGCTCTTCCTGGTGCCCAGGCCCCGCGTCCCGGTGGTGGAAGCCCGGTGACGCGAGGCCCGGAGGTGGCTCAGCGCTGGGCCACGCCGGCCTTCTTCAGCTCCTCGTCGATGATGCGACGGAAGTGGTCGATGGGCATCGCGCCGACGATGGGGCGGCCGTTGACGAAGAACGTGGGCGTCCCCCCGGCGCCCACCCGCGTGCCCTCGGCCGAGTCCAGGTCGATGCGCGCGTCGAACTTCCTGGCGTCGAGCGCGTTCTTGAAGCGCGTCACATCCAATCCGACCTGCTTCGCGTAGCCCTCCATCGCCGCCCGGTCGAGCTGCCGCTGGTTGGCGAAGAGGAGGTCGTGGAACTCCCAGAACTTCCCCTGCTCATGCGCCGCCATGGACGCGGACGCGGCGAGCTTCGCGTTGGGATGGTTGGGCAGCGGCTGGTGCTTGAAGGCCACGCGCAGCTTGCCCTCGTACTCCTTCTCCAGCGCCTTCAGCGTGGGCACCGCGCGAGAGCAGAAGGGGCACTCGAAGTCGGACCACGCCACCAGCGTGACGGGCGCGTTGGCGGGGCCGCGCGAGGGCGCCTCACCCACCTCCACCTGCTGCCGGGGCAGCTCCGCCGGAGCGGGAGGCGCGGGCGGGCGCTCCACGCCGCGCTCGATGATGCGCGCGTAGACGTCCGCCTTGGGCACGCCACCCTTCACCAGCGCCTCCGCCTTGTTCAGCTCCTCGTCCACCACGCCGGTGAAGACCGTCAGTGGCTGGGCGCCGTTGATGAAGCGGCCGTTGACGAAGAAGCCCGGCGTCCCGGTGGCGCCGAGCTGAATCGCCATCGCCTCATCCCGGCGGATGCGCTCGGCGAGCTTCGGCTCCGCCAGGTCCTGCTTCCAGCGCGCGACGTCCAGCCCCAGCTCCTTCGCGTAGCGCTCCAGGTCCGCGTCGGACTGGGCCCTCGGGTTGGCGAAGAGGACGTCATGGTACTGCCAGAACTTCCCCTGCTCTCCGGCGGCCAGCGCCGCGACCGCCGCGGGCCGGGCGCGCGGGTGCATGTCCAGCGGGTGGTGCTTCATCACCACGCGCAGCTTGTCGCCATAACGCTGCTGCAACTGCTTCACCGTGGCGTGGCCGCGAGCACAGAAGGGGCACTCGTAGTCGGAGAACTCCACGAGCGTGACGAGCGCGCTCTCCTCGCCGTGGATGAGCGAGCCATCCACCGGCACCTTGTAGACGACGGGAGAGATGGGAGGGCGCTGGCGGTCAGAGGGTTGGGCCACGGCGGCTGGCGTGGGAGTGGTGCCCTTGGGGGCAGCTGCGGGCGCCGACGTGCGGCCTCCCACGAATCCCAACACGAGCCCCACCACGAGGCTCACCCATACGGATGGCTTGCTCACGACACGACTCCTGGAAAAGTGACGCCACGGAGTGCGCCGAGCGCGCCGAAAGTTTCAGCGCTCTTTTTCGAGGACCTGGGTGCGAGTCAGGCCGACCTGTCGGCCGGAGCACCTGGCTTCAGGGGAGAGGGCCATCCAGCGCTGCCCTGGTGGCCTGCTCTCGGGGCGCTTGCCCGCCATTTCGGCGGTTGTCCATGAGCGGGCAGGCCCCACCTTTGTGGAGGAAGGGAGGCCGTGACTCATGCGAGGGAAGGTTGCCTGGATGGCGGTCGTGGTCGCGAGCCTGTCGCTCATGCTGTGCGCGGGGGGCTGTACGGCGGAGGCGCAGCCAGCGTCCGAGGAGGCACGGCCGCCGGCCGCCCCCTCGGTAGTGAAGCCGGTGCCTCCGTCAGGACAGACGCCGACACCCGCCGAGGTGTCCGAGCTGTGGAACAGCATGTCGGGGCTGCGCGCGGAGGTCCGCCAGCTCCGCCAGGAAGTCTCGAAGCTGCGCACGCAGGTCGGCGCCCAGGCGCAGGGCACGGGCGGCTCGGGCACACAGGCGCGGGCGGGTTCCGAGCCGGATACCCAGGCGAGCGGCACGGGGGGCGCTGGCACCGCGCCACGACAGGTGGAGAACGACGTGCCGCCCGCTGGCTCCAACGTGCCGGCGCCGACGGGGACGGCGGTGGTGATGGCCACCTTCACGGGGGCGGTGCGCTCGGTGGCTCCTCCCGATGTCGTCATCGCGCAGGACAGTGGAGAGCCGCTGACGCTGGAGGTGACTCCGCGGACGCGGGTGCTGCGCAACGGAAAGAGCGTGGGCTTGCGAGACCTGGACCCGGGAGATCGCGTCAGCGCGGTGGTGGACATGGTGGGTGAACACGAGACGGTGGAAATCTCGGTGCTCCGGAAGGAGGACCCGGACAATTGAGACGCGGGAGCGACCCGTCAGTCGCTCGCGTTCAGGTTCGTCGTCGCTCGCAGGGAGGTTCCCGTCATGACGGCCTTTGACCGATACCGCGCACTGCTGCGCAAGTTCGAGAGTGTGCGTGCGCGAAATCCACAGGGTGGTTCGCCCGAGGAGGATGCCTTGTTGGACGACCTGGACGATGTCTGGTCGGAGATGAGTGAAGGCGAGCGCGCCGCCGCATCCCCCGAGCGCGACCGGGCCCTGGGGCTCTCGGATTCGCAAGACTCCGCGTCTCCACCTCCGGGCTGAGGCGCTTCTATTTACGGGCCGTGGGGAGAGGCGTTCCCCGCGGCCCGTGTTCGTCGGAGCGCGGGACAGGTGAAGCCCTCCGAGCCCTCATCCGGGAGCGCAGCACCGCGCGCGTGTAGTCCACCACCGAGGCGAGCGACAGCACGGCGATGAGCGCGACGAGCGGGCGCACGGCGGGGGGAAACAGCAGCACGCACAAGAGCGTCACCAGTTGCAGCGAGGTGACCACCTTGCCGAGCATCCGCGCCTTGAGCTCCACCCGTCGCAGCTTCGGCACCAGTCGGGTGACGATGAAGCCCACCGCGGTGCCGATGTCCCGTACGAGCAACAACAGGACCTCCGGCAGGGCGATGAGGCCGTCGAGGTAGCAGACGAGGATGGCCGTCACCATGAAGGCGCGGTCGGCCACCGGGTCGATGAGCGCGCCCAGTCGCGTGGCCAGGCCCTTGTGTCGCGCAATCCAGCCGTCGAGGAAGTCGGAGAAGGCCGCCAGCACGACGAGCGCCGCGCGCACCTTCGCGTCGGACTCGACGATGAAGGCCACCGCCATGGGGAGACGGGACAGGGACAGGATGTTGAGCAGCACGAGGCTCGCCTGGCGGCGCATCTTCGTTCAAAGGTAGTGCACGAGCGTCATCACGCACCTGCCGGGGAGGAGGAGGTGTCGTCGAGTCGTCGGTCATCGCCCGGCGGAGAGCAGGCGACCTCACGCGCGTGCGCATTCCACGAAACGCGAGGCTGCGAGGGAACCTTCGAGCGGCGAGAATCCTCCCATCCGGAGCGCCGCTCCCCACCTGCCTGGAGTCTCCCGTCGTGACCGCATCCGAGTGTCCGCCCCTCTCCCCGTCCTCTCCACTTCGCACCGGGGCGGCGTGGCTCGCCCGGGCCTGTCTGGTGGCGCTGTTGTGGCCAGCAGCCTCGGGGGCCAGCCCGCTGGCGCCGCGCCTGCGGGGCACGGTGCTCGCGACGGCGGCTTCACGGGCCCCCGAGCAGTCCACCGCCTCCGCCGAGCCCCGCGTCCCCACGCGCGAGGAGCTGGCGCGCTACGGCTGGCTGGCGAAGGACGCCCAGGTCCGTCCACTGGAGCTCGCCATCCCCGCGCCGGAGGGCTACACGCGCGTGACGTTGGAGACGGGCTCGTTCGGCGCGTGGCTGCGCGGCCTGCCCCTGCGCGCGCGGGGCACGCCGGTGCTGCACTTCCGGGGCGGAGAGGTGTTGCCCGGCGACGATGCTCGACTGGCGGCGGTGGCGGAGCTGGACATCGGCTCGGCCAATCTCCAGCAGTGCGCGGACTCCATCATCCGGCTGCATGCGGAGTGGCAGTGGTCCAGTCAGCAACGGGAGCGCATCGCCTATCGCTTCACCAGCGGACACCTGGCCTCGTGGCCGAAGTACGCGGCGGGAGACCGGGCGCGCATCGCGGGCTCCAAGGTGACGTGGGCGAGGAGCGCGGCGGCGGACAGCTCTCGCGCGGCGTTCCGTTCCTACCTGGACCTGGTCTTCACCTACGCGGGCACGCTGTCACTGGAGAGCGCCAAGGGGCGTCCCGTGCGAGACGAGCTGCGTGGCGGGGACTTCTTCGTGCTGGGCGGCAGCCCGGGGCACACGGTGCTGGTGCTGGACGTGGCGGCCGACGCGGGGGGCCGCCGCGTGGCGCTCCTGGGGCAAGGGTTCATGCCCGCTCAGGACTTCCATGTCCTCTCCTCGGGAAATGACTCCGTGGGGCCCTGGTTCCCGCTCGATGCCGACGCGGTGAGCACGCCCTTCTGGAAGCCCTTCCCGTGGACGTCGCTGCGTCGCTTCCCGTGAGGCGTGTCGTCGACCTGTCGTTCTCCGCGGGGCCCCCATCCCGACGGTGACTGACAGCGGCCAACGCCTCGCTCGCCAGGGCGATGCGTGCGTCGTCACGAGGCTACGAGTGCAGCGGCATCCTCACACCCGAAGCCGGAGTCGGCGTCGGCGTGGCGGCGGGCAGGGCCTCCGCGACGGTGGCGGGCTTGCGCGTCAGGTACTTCACCAGGCTGTTGTGCTTGCCCAGGTACGTGTCGAAGCGGTTCACCCCGTCCTCGAGCATGCCCGCCTTGTCCAACTCCTCGTGCATGACGGGCAGGTTGTAGAAGGGCACGGACGGGAAGGCGTGGTGCGTGAGGTGGTAGTTGCAGTTGAGCGGCGCCACGAAGAAGTTCTCCAGCAGCGTGCCCTTCACGTCGCGCGTCTCGCGCGTCTCGTCGCCCTTGATTTCGGCGTCCAGCGGGTGCTCGCCCAGCGCACGCATCCGGAAGAAGGCCATCATCACCGTCGTCGTCGGCAGCACCCACAACAGCAGCCAGTGCAGCCACGCGCCCGTCATCACCAGCGTGGTGAGCAGCGCGGCGACGTAGATGACGTAGCGCACGTGCTCGGCGGCGGAGACCTTGGGCTTCGCGCCGCCCAGGAGCCGGCCCCAGTACGTCCACGGCAACACCACCTTGAGGTGGTTGGGCGCGTACAGGCCCAGCGCGTCGCCCATGAACACCGCCGCGGCGCGCATCGGCGTGCGCGGGAAGTGCCAGGACGGGTCCTGCTGCATGGAGGCCCAGTACGGGTCCTTCGCCGTGTTGACGTGGCGGTGGTGCTCCATGTGCTGGTGCCGGTAGCCCGCCGTCGTCATGTTCAGCGGGAAGGCGCACAGGAAGTCCGCCACCACGTCACCCACCTTCCGGTTCGACAGGAAGTGGTAGTGCGCCGCCTCGTGCATCAGCGCGAGCATCGCGTGCTGACGCGTGGCGATGACCAGGGCCGCGATGGGCCAGGCCCACCACCGGTCCACCCACACAACCGCGGCAAACGCCGCGACAATGACGAGCCATTGCGTGCCGAGCGCCCACAGCGCCCTCACGTTGCTCACACGGGACATCTCCCGGGTCATTTTCGCCAGCGCCTGCCGATCGACGCGCCGCGCGAACTGCACATCCGCTTCGTCTATGACCTCGGCGTACATGGGGGGCTCCTTCGTCTTTACGAGCAAGCAGGGTATTCCAGGACTCTTTCTCGCAAGAACGGCCAGTATGGCAAGAAATTTCTCTCTGTAACGTACGCACGCCCGTTTCAAACAGCCAAGTGAAGTCCGCCGAAACCCCATGAGGGTCGACAGTGACTCCGACTCTGGCCGGAAGCCGGGTGCGAGTGGACCGCTTGTGGGAGGCACGGGTCCACTGAAGTCAGAGCCCAGACATGCGCCGGGCCCTGGAGACCGATGAAGGTCCGCAGGGCCCGGCTCATGACATGGATGGGGAGGCGCGGGAAGCGCCGATTTCCCGAGGGCGGTGGCTACGGGACAGCCGCGGACGGCGTCCACTCCACCTTCAGGTGCCGCATCTGGCGCAGGACGATGCTCTGCCAGGTGCCGTGGTCCTGGTTGGGGACCATGCGTGGGTCTTCCAGTGCGTCCAGGAGGACGTTGGTGGTGATTTGCGCCTGGAGCCGGGCCAGGGGCGCGCCCAGGCAGAAGTGCGTGCCACGGCCGTAGGTGAGGTGCTGGGGCGGCTTCTCGCGGTCCACGTCGAGTTTGTTCGAGTGGGGGCAGAGCGATTCGTCCCGGCTGGCGGCGGCGTACAGCATGAGGAGCCGTGAGCCCTTGGGCAGTTGGACGCCGCCGACCTCCACGTCCTCCAGGGCGGTGCGAATCATCGCGTGCTGGACGGAGTCGTAGCGGCAGCCCTCCTCGATGAACTTCGGGACGAGCTCGCGGTTGTCCCGCAGGCGCTTCCAGAGGCCGTGCTCCAGGGCGAGCTTCCAGGTGTTGGACATCATCGCCGTGGTGGACTCGTGGCCGGCGGACAGCATGGACGCGCCAATGGCCATCACCAGCTCGTGCAGCGTGAGCGCCTCGCCGTCGGCCTCGATTTCCACCAGGTAGCTGATGAGGTCTTCCTGGGGTGCCTTGCGCCGCTCCTCGATGAGCTGGATGCAGTAGCGCTGGAACTCAATCACGCCGCGAGCCATCTCCGGCTGCTTCTCCGGCGGGACGTGCTCGAAGGTGAGCTGCTGCCAGTCCGCGCTCCAGCGTTTTATCTTCCAGACATCCTCCTGCGGCACGCCCATGACGCCGAGGATGACGTGGGCGGGCAGCGGATAGGCCAGCTGCTCCACCAGGTCCGCGTGACCTTCCTGCGCGAAGCGGCCCACCAGCTGGCGCGCCATCTTCTCGATGAAGGGCGCCATGCCGGAGATGCGCTGCGCGGTGAAGCCCCGGTTCATCAGCCGTCGCAGGCGGGTGTGCTCCGGCGGGTCCATGCCCAGCAGCACGTGGGCGATGGGAAAGCCCTGCGCGAGGATGCCCTTCGCCTCCTCCGTGAGGTGGGTGCCGCTCACCAGCATGTCCCGGTTGGAGAAGCGCGACGTGTCCTTGAGCACCTGGAGGATGTCGTCGTTCCGACTCACCAGCCACATGCCCAGCATCGGGCTGAAGCTGACCGGCTCTTCCTTGCGCAGCTTCTCGAAGAAGGGGTGGGGGTTGTCGACGTGCGGCCCCGCGAAGGGGTTGTACTGCGCCCCCAGGTGAGGGCATCGCGAGGCGGGGGCGTGGGCCGGAACACCGGTCTCTTCCTGCTTCTGAACCGTTACGGGCATGGCGTCACTCGTCAGTTCGAGCGCGGGCCCCCCCAGCTCACCGCTCGGACAAAGGATGGTTGAGGCATGGGGCACAGCCGGCTTCCGGAGCCCTGACTTGGAATACCGGGCGCGATGGGGGCTCCAGAATGACCGCCTATACCTCAATTTCCCGGGTTTATGCCAGTATGGTGCGATTTTTTTAGTGAAACTGGTCTCTTGTGACACCACGAAGGTTCAGTATTTGTAGAACACGTCTGATTCCGGAGGGTTGCCCGGACGCGCGGACGTCGCATCGGCTTGGATTGTGAGAAATCCGGCAGGCACCAGGGGTACGGGGAGCGCGTCCTCGGAGAGGAAACAGCGCTCAACCCGGTTACAGGCGCGAGCTGGGCCCGGGGGGGCGGCGGGGCCCCGGACAGGGGCCACCGCGAAGGTTGAAGCAGACGACGGAAAAGGCGGACCGGGTGCGCTCAGCCGCTCTTGCGGAGGTTGGCGCGGCGCTGCTGTTCCACCCAGGCGTGGGCCTCGGCCATCGTCTTGACGAACTCCGTCTTGAACTCCGACTTGCCCGTCAGGAACATGCCCAGCGAGATGACCTTGCCAAAGGTCTGCTGGACCATGTCCGCGCCGACGTAGACGCAGCCCTTGAACCACTCCGCCTTGCTGTTGTCGGACAGGTACCGGCGGGCTTCCGCCTGGAGCTGCGAGTTGCCGATATCGGCAATCATGTAATAGCCACCGCTCTTGGCGACCTGGCCGTAGATTTCAACGGCCCGCTTCATGTCCTCCAGATTCAGCATGCCGCTGAACACGGCCACCACCAGGTCCGGGGCCTCGTGGCGAATCTGGTGGGCACCGAACTTCCATTCCTGTTGCTGCATGGGCGCTCCCTTGGGCTGACGACACAAGCATACCGCCCGTGGCAACAGGGAGCGAGAATCCAGTCTTCCCTCCCAAACCAGGACTTTCGGAGGGGGCCTGGGTCTGGAAGGAGACAGCGGGGGTGTCAGACTTCACACAGCCCGTGAAGCGAGACTCAGCCGGCCTTTCGCTGGGAGCGAGCGCGGTTCTGCTGGACCCAGGCGCGGGCGTCGTCGAGCGTCTTGACGAAGGTGGTCTCGAAGCTGGACTTGCCGGTGAAGAGCATGGCGAGGGAGATGGCCTTGCCGAAGGTCTGCTGGACGATGTCGGCGCCGACGTAGACGCAGCCCTTGAACCACTCGGAGCGGTTGTTCTCGGACAGGTAGCGGCGGCCGGCGGCCTCAATCTGGGAGCGGCCGATTTCCGCGAGGATGTAGTAGGGGCCGAGGACGGTGAAGACCTCCTTGTAGATTTCGGAGGTGCGCTTCACGTCGTCCATCGTGATGGGGCCCTCGAAGGTCGCCACCGCGATGTCTGGCGGCTCGATGCGAACCCGATGCGCGCCGTACTTCCACTCCCGAGCCTTCTCCACCATGTCATCCCCCACCCAGAGGTCCAGTCTGTCGGAAGGATAACGCCCGTTCCCGGGGTGAAGGCAAACGGACGCCCTGGGTTTGGTCCCTGGAGTTCCAGAGGGGCGTTTTTCTCCAAATGGGCACGAATTACCCGACGTGGGGCCTCCGAGGTGCTCGTGGGGGTGTTGGGGTGAGAACCGTGGGTCGTCGGAGTGGGTTGACGGTGGCGTGGAGGGTTGGAGACATGCCGGGCACCCATGGTCCGCTCGTTCTTCGTCGTGCTCGTGTTGGGTGTCGCGGTGCTGTCGGCGGGGTGCCGGCGGGGCGGCTCGGGCTCGGACGAAGGGCGTGATG
>NZ_VIFM01000420.1 GCF_006636215.1 Myxococcus llanfairpwllgwyngyllgogerychwyrndrobwllllantysiliogogogochensis
AAGCAAGAGGGGAGCGCGAGCGGGGGGGAGGCTGCGGTAGAGTGCGCCCCATGCGTCGCCTTGCCTTGTGCCTGCTCCCTTTGCTGGTCCTCGCGTGCTCCAAGTCGAAGGAGCAGGCGGCGGTCCGAATCCCCGTTGAGTACACCTCTGGATTCAATAAGGGGTGTTTCAAAGTCGTCGTCCAGGATGTCGCGAAACCGGAATTGAATCTGGAAGAGGTCGCCGCGCCGATCAAAAACTCGGTTTGGGGAGGTCCTTCCGCCGTCTTGCCGGTGTTTGTGGTCAAGAAAGACGGCTGGGGCAACACGTTCAAGGTGACGGTCTCCGCGTACGAGAAATCGTCGTGTACCGGCTCCGGGGAGACGTTGGCCGTCGCTGGCCAGCAGGTCGATAGCGCTGAGAACGTGTTCGAATTCCCCAGCGAAGACGTCAAGGACGTGTCTGCGTTGACGCTCACGACAGTCGACTCAGACGATGACGGTTTCGTTTCCATTTCCGCCGAGAAGAAGGGAACGGACTGCGCCGACAACGACCCCATGAGGAACCCCGGGCAGAAGGAACTCTGCGACGACAAGGACAACAACTGTGTCGGTCCGGCTGTCGGTCCAGAGGCTGACGAGGGGCTCCCCAAAGTGCCCATGTTCCTTGATGGGGACAAAGATGGGGTTGGTCGCGAGGCCACCACGCACTGCGTGCCGGAAGCCGGTGTCACCGGTTATGCGACTGTTGGCGGGGACTGCAAGGACGACGATGCGGACATCGCTCCGGGCAAGACGGACATTTGCGATAACAAGGACAACAACTGCGACGGGGCCACGGACGAGAACGACGACAAGAAATGGTACCAAGACGGCGATCAGGATGGTTCGCTTGGTGAGGCCACCATCAAGACTCAGTGCGGTCAGCCTGACAACTCCTATCGTCACCGGGTTCAGAACGAGGACTTCGATTGCAACGACGCTGACGGCAACAACACGCCGGGCAAGACGGAGTCGTGCGACAACGCCGACAACAACTGCGATGGGAACGCGGATGAGGCGTTTCCAACGAAGGGCACGTCGTGCAACCTCCCCAGCGTGAGCTGCGCTGGGACGTGGGTCTGCACGGGGGACAAGTTGGCCGTCGAGTGCAACGCGAGGGCGCCGAGGTTGTTCTACCCCGACCGTGACGGTGACGGAGACGGAGACCAGAACGCGACGGTGGACGAAGTTTGCGCGAACGAGACGCCCCAAGTCGGCCACGTGGAGAACCTCCACGGAGACTGCGATGACGTGGACCCCGCAGCGAGGTCGGGCCTCGCGGAGGTGTGTGACGCCATCGACAACAACTGCAACGCGGGCGTGAGCGACGAGCCGCTGTCGTGTGGAGGCACGTTGAAGGATGTGGCCAGCTATCACCTGACTTCAGACAGCCAGGACTGGAAGACGGTGGCGGTGGGGCAGGGTGGATATCCTGTCTGGGTGGCGGGCCGAGCCGGCAAGCTGGCGGTGCGCAAGGCGGCCAACCAGAAGTTTGAGAGCTACAGCTACGGAGACACCGCGAATCCGTCCCCTCCTGACGGGAGCCCTCCGCTCAACACGAACAACTGTGGGGACAAAAATTGGACGGTCTCCTGGGTGGACTCTCAAGGCAGTGTGTTCTTGGGCGGCGAGGCAGGATGGGTGGCCAAGCATGCCGGGACGAGTGCCGCGTGTGGGCCAGGGACCTTGCCTCCCCCGTCTTCCGGGCCCACCCCCAACATCACAGGAATGGTGGGCTTCGAGTCCGGAGGGGCAACGACCATCTATGTCAGTGACACGAACGGGCGTCTGTTCAGGTGGGCGGTGGGTGCTGCTGGCAATCCATTCCTGGAGCTGAACGACAACATCAACAACCTCTACGGCCTGCATGCCCTGCGAGAGGACTTCATGCTCGCGGTGGGACACAGCTCGGGCGGGGGGGATAGGCAGCGGTTCCTGTCCTACGCAGTGACGACTGGGACAACCCCGGCTGCGACACCAACAGGGCACACGTCCAACCCCACCAACGTGGATGGCAAGGCCATCGCGGTGTGGATGGGAGACGCGGACAAAGCCTGTGCAGTGGGTGATGACGGGGCCGCGTGGCGTTGGAACGGCGCGACGACATGGGACAAGACAGACGCCCCGTCGGAGTTCGACTTCACCAGCGTGGTGATGCGTTATGACACGCTGAACCCACAGAACCCGCTGAACGAGCAGTGCTACATGGTGGACAAGCGCACGGGCGGAACTGGCGGCAAGCTGCACCGGCTGACGCCGTATGGCTGGGCCAAGGGGCCGGACCTGACCGGGAGCCTGGCGAACGTGCCGCTGAACGACATCGCCATCACGGAAGCCGGACACCTGTGGATCGTCGGTGAAGACGGCCGGGTGTTCCACTACCCGGAGCCGTAGCCGTCGCTCGCGGTCTCCACCACGCTTCGGGCCTGAATGGCCGGAGCGTGGTGACCTGGACAGGAAAGTCCTGTCTGGATTTTCTGGAGAGCTCTGTTTGGACTTAGAGTCCAGGCATGTCCAAGTCATGCCTGTGGGGGGAATGCCTTGCGGTCTTCGTTTGTGTGTCAGTGGCGATGCCGCTGAGCGCGCACGGGGCCGAAGGTGAGGTCCAACGTCAAATCACCGAGGCCATCCGTCTCTACGAGGACCTCGAATACGAGCGAGCGCTGGAGCGACTGAAGCACGCCAGTCGCCTGCCGCATGGTCCCGACGAAGCGGTCTCCCTCTCCCTGCTGCGAGGCATTGTCCAAGCGGACATGGGAAGGTGGGAGGCGGCGCGCAAGGACTTCCGCGAGGCGCTCCAACGCCAGCTCGATATCCAGCTTCCCTTGCACGTCTCGCCCAAGGTGAGTCGCGAGTTCGAGACGCAGCGCACGAAGGTCCGTGCGTCAGTGGCCGGTCGACGCGCGGATTCGCCGACAGCGCCCACTGCAGCGGCGGTGGAGGTCGCGCCAGTGGACGCGAAGCCCCTGTCCAAGGAGACCGAGGTCGCCGCGACTCACCTGATTCCTCCCAGCAAGGAGGACGGAGTCCCGGAAGCGTGGGCACCAGGCGTCGTGGAAGAGTCGGCGCGAGCCTCTCAGGGTGTGCGCGTCGCAGGACGACGGGTGCCAGTGGTGAGCTGGGCGTTGCTGGGCGCGGGAGTCGCGGCGGGTGGAGTGGGCACGGTGTTCGGCCTGTCGTCGCGCAGCCAGATCGACGATGCGCGGTCCGCCCAGCTCCAGGAGGACCTTGAGTCCCACCATTCACGGGCACAGAGCAGTGCGCAGACAGCGAACATCCTCTTTGGCGCCGCGACGGCTGCCGCGGTGGGAGCGCTGGCGACGTGGCTCTTGATGGACTCCTCCGAAGCGACCGTGGCCGAGGGAGGTGCGCGATGAGCCGCATGGGAAGCCTGGTCGTCGTGAGCCTGCTGGTGCTCGGAGGCTGTTCCGTGCCGAGCCTCGAGGACCTCGAGGCCGAGAGGGGCGTTCGCATCACGGTCGACTACTCGCCGAGCTTCAAGACCGGGTGCATCGTGATGCGAACCCAGGATGAAGCGAATCCGGCGAACTTCACGGAGCAGACCGTCGAGGGCAGCGCTCTCTCTCGTCAGACGCCGCCATTGGAGCTGAGGGCATTCCGCAGGGGGGATTGGAGCAAGAAGGTGCGGGTGACCCTCACCGCGCACGAGCAGACCTGCGCGGGCAAGGCAGTGGACCGGGTGGAACTGGTGGGGGAGGCCGGCAGGTCACTCGCGGCGGTGCTCGCCACTCCTGATGCGGACGGTGACGGGTACGTTGCCATACTGGGGAGCAATCGCGGGGGGACGGACTGCGACGACACCGACGTCATGAATAGCCCCGGGCAGCCGGAGATCTGCGACGACAAGGACAACAATTGCTCAGGCGCGGCCGACGAGACGCTGACCCGAGTGGCCATGTTCCGTGACCGGGACAATGACGGCGTGGGTAGTGAGTCGACCATCCACTGCGTGCCGGCGGCCGGTGTCACTGGTTATGTGAGTGTTGGCGGGGACTGCAAGGACGACGATGCGACCATCGCTCCGGGCAAGACGGACGTTTGCGATGACAAGGACAACAACTGCGACGGGGCCACGGACGAGGGCAGCGACAAGAACTGGTACCAAGACGGCGACCAGGATGGTTCGCTTAGTGCGGCCACGGGCAAGGTCCAGTGTGGTCAGCCTGACGCATCCTATCGTCAACGGTTTCAGAGCGAGGCCTTCGACTGCAATGACCATGACGGCAACAACACGCCGGGCAGGGTGGAGTCGTGCGACAACGCCGACAACAACTGCGATGGGAGCGCGGATGAGGCGTTTCCAACGAAGGGCACGTCGTGCAACCTCCCCAGCGTGAGCTGTGCTGGGACGTGGGTCTGCACGGGGAACCAGTTGGCCGTCGAGTGCAACGCGAGGGCGCCGAGGTTGTTCTATCCCGACCGTGACGGAGACGGAGATGGAGACCAGAACGCGACGGTGGACGAAGTCTGCGCGAACGAGACGCCCCAAGTCGGCCACGTGGAGAACGTCCACGGAGACTGCGATGACGTGGACCCCGCGGCGAGGTCTGGCCTCACGGAAGTGTGTGACGCCATCGACAACAACTGCAACGCGGGCGTAAGCGACGAGCCGTTGTCGTGTGGAGGCACGTTGAAGGATGTGGTCAGCTATCACTTGTCTTCAGGCAGCCAGGATTGGAGGACGGTGGCGGTGGGGCAGGGGGGATATCCGGTCTGGGTCGCGGGCCGAGGCGGCAAACTGGCGGTGCGCAAGGCGGCCCACCAGAAGTTCGAGAGCTACAGCTACGGAGATACCCCGAATCCGTCACCCCCTGACGGGAGCCCTCCTCTCAACACGAACAACTGTGGAGACCACAACTGGACGGTCTCCTGGGTGGATTCTCAAGGCCGTGTGTTCTTGGGCGGCGAGGGAGGGTGGCTGGCCATCCATGGAGGGACGAGTGCCGCCTGTGGGCCGGGGACTTTGCCCACCACGCAGAACCTCACGGGAATGGTGGGCTTCGAGTCTGGCGGGGTGACGACCATCTACCTGTCCGACACGGATGGGCGGCTGTACAGGTGGGCGGTGGGGGCTTCTGGTAATCCATTCACGGAGCTGAACGACAACAACAACAACCACTACGGCCTGCATGCCCTGCGAGAGGACTTCATGCTCGCGGTGGGAGGAAGCACGGGGCCCGATAGGCAGCGGTTCGTGTCCTACGCCGTGACGACTGGGACGACCCCGGCCGGGACACCGACGGGGCACACGTCCACCCCCTCCAACGTGAATGGTAAGGCCACCGCGGTGTGGATGGGGGACGCGGACAAGGCCTGCGCGGTGGGAGATGGCGGGGCTGCGTGGCGTTGGGACGGCGCGACGACGTGGGACAAGACAGACGCCCCATCGACGTTCGACTTCACCAGCGTGGTGATGCGGTACGACGCGCAGAGCCCACAGAACCCGCTGAACGAGCAGTGCTACATGGTGGACAAGCGCACGGGCGGATTTGGCGGCAAGCTGCACCGGCTGACACCGTATGGCTGGGCCAAGGGCCCGGACCTGACCGGAAGCCTGGCGAACGTGCCATTGAACGACATTGCCATCACAGCAGCCGGAGACCTGTGGATCGTCGGTGAGGACGGCCGCGTGTTCCACTACCCGGAGCCGTGACCTCCCGGTCCTGAATCCCCGGGCCCACGTGGCCCGGGGGCCTCCAGCTCCCGTAGCGGCACCCACTGCTCCAACAGCGGCCCGCCGTGCTTCCTCCGTCCAATCCGCTGCGACGGATAAATCCCCCGGTGGCCCGTCAGCAGATACGCCACCGTCGACACAATCATCACGTGCGGCAGCACCCCCGCGCCCACCAGCTCCACCGCCATGATGGACAGCGCCAGCGGTGTATTCGCCGCCGCCGCGAACAACGCCGCCATCCCCACCGCGGCCCCCAAATCCACTGGCAATCCCAGCACCCGCGCCAGCACGTTCCCCAGGCTCGCGCCAATGAAGAACAGCGGCGTCACCTCTCCGCCCAGGAACCCCGAGCCCAGCGTCACCACCGTGAACGCAAGCTTCCACGCGAACGCGGACACCGGCAGCGCCGGGTCCTCGAACGCTCGGATGATTCCCGGCACCCCCAACCCCAGATACTCATCCGTCCCCACCCACAACCAAAGCAACACCACCGCAGTCCCACCCATCGCCATCCGCAAAGGCAACCACCGCACCCGCCGCTCCAACAGCGCCTTCAGCCGGTGCAGCCCCTCCACGAACACCACCGCCACCACCGCCACTCCCACCGCGAACACCAACCACTTCCCCAACACCTGCGCCGTCAGCGGCAACACCCCCGGCACCGGATACACCGTGTGGTGAATCCCCAGCCCCCGCGTCACCAAATCCCCCACCACCGAAGCCACCAGCGCCGGCAGCAGCGCCTCGTAGCCGAGCCGCCCCACCACCACGACCTCCAACCCGAAC
>NZ_VIFM01000421.1 GCF_006636215.1 Myxococcus llanfairpwllgwyngyllgogerychwyrndrobwllllantysiliogogogochensis
GGCCACCACGACGGCCCCCCAGTCCGCCCCGCCCGAGGCCGTGCGTTTGACGGAAGGCGCCATCCGGCAGGTGAAGGAGGTCATCAAGGCCCAGGGCTTCGAGGGCTACTTCTTCTCCATCCGCGTCGTGCCGGCTGGCTGCAGCGGCCTCGGCTATGACCTGAACCTGGTCAAGGAGTCGAAGGCCGGCGACAGCGTCTGGGAGCAGGATGGCGTGAAGCTCGCCACCGACGGCATGAGCGCCCAGTACCTGGCTGGCACGGAGATCGACTACGTCTCCGCCATCACCGGCTCGGGCTTCAAGTTCAACAACCCGAACGCGAAGTCCTCCTGCGGCTGCGGCACCTCGTTCACGACCTGAGTTCCCGTCGTGACGTGGCTCGCGACGGTCCACGCTTCCTGAGGCGTGGACGGGTGCTCGCGAGCCGACACGAGGGTGGGTGTGCTGCCCGCCCTCGTGGTTCCCCATTCCGAGCGGGCCTGCTCAGGCCCCGGCGATGGGCTGCATCACCTTCAACCAGGACTGGTTTTCCTTCTGCCGCGCCAGTCGCTGGGCGCGTCGCGCCTCGGCCTCCCGGAACGACTCGCGCTCGGTGTCCGTCTCCATCAGCAGCGGCGGCACCGGGACACGGCTGCCGTCCTTGTCGATGGCCACGAAGGTCAGGAGCGCGCTGGTGGTGAGCGTGCGCTCGCCGGTGAGGGGATTCTCCGCGTGCACCGTCACGCCCACTTCCATGGAGGTGCGGAAGGCGGCCAGCACGCGCGAGTGCAAGAGCGCAATCCAGCCGACCTTGATGGGCGCGTGGAAGTGCAGGTCATCCATGGACGCCGTCACGACGACTTGCCGGCAGTGACGCTGGGCGGCCACCGCGCCGCAGATGTCGATCCACTCCATCACCTTCCCGCCGAACGCCGCGTTCAGGTTGTTGGCGTCCGGAGGCAGGATGAGTTGGGTCATCACCACCTCCGTGTCCTTGGCTCGCTTGGGCGTCATGTCCGACATCTCACACCTTCCATGCAGGGACTGGGGGGCGCATGCGTGGCCCCCCGTGCCTCATGCCAGGAAGGTGGAGACGCGGTCCAGGAACTCCTCACGGCCCCGGCCCCGGCGGATGTCCTGGTTTGACACATCCATCACTAGGCACTCCACGCCGTACTTCTCCTGGAGCACCTGGGGGAAGGACGCGTAGTAGCCGTTGAGGCCTCGGAGGAACTGCGGGCGGATGCCCTTCTCTTCCTCGCGGCCGCGGGTGCGGATGCGCTCCAACAACACGTCCACGCTGCCGACCTCGAAGCAGATGACCTTGTCCGGGCGGATGATGTGGCGCGACAGGCGCTGGAAGTACTCGTAGTAGAGGTCCAGCTCCGCGTTCGTCAGGTGCCCCAGGCCGTGCAGGTACTTGGCGAAAATCTCCGGGTCCTCGTACAGCGTGCGGTCCTGCACGCAGCTGCGGCGGTACGAGTGGATGAGCTCGTGGTGCTCCACGCGACGGATGAGGAACTCGAGTTGGAGCGTGAAGGACCAGCGCGACATGTCCGAGTAGTAGTCGCGCAGGAAGCGGTTATCGATGACGGGCTCGTCGAACAGCTCGTAGCCGAAGCTCTGGCTGAGCATCTTCGCCGCCGTCGTCTTGCCCGCGCCGATGTTTCCGGAGAGCGCCACGAAGCGCCGCCCCTTGGGGGCCTTCACCTTCGGCTTCTCCTTCACCGCGTTCTTCGCACGGGGGGCAGCGGCCTCGCTCCGACGGGCTTCGGTGGGAGGCTTCGGGGCGGCGGCCGGAGAGGGGGACGGGCGCGAGCGCGAGGTGGTACGAGGCATGGAACCGGGGCTTAACCCGGCTTGGTTAGGTCGTCCATTCGCTGCCTCAGCAGGTCCGGTCGGTCGGTCATGATTCCGCCGACCCCTTCTTCCAGCAGCCGTCGCATCTCGTCCGGGTCATCCACCGTCCAGACGTTGACCCACTTGCCGCGCGCCGCGCAGTCGCGCAGGAAGTCCGCGTCCACCAGCCGCACCTCGCCGAAGTACAGCGGCATGTCGAGCACGGTGAAGCGCGGGTCCTCCGGCGGCGGCTCTCCGCCGCGCAGCGCGATGACGAGCGCGGCCAGCGCGTCGCGGGGGTAGAAGTGACACGCGTGGGGCAACCGGGCGACCAGCCGCTCGCCCACCGCGTCCTGCTCGCTGCCCATGCACACGCGCTCCACCGCGCCTTCGTCCTCCAGCAGTCGCGCGAAGACCTCCTCGTGGCCGGGCACGTCTGGCTTCAACTCCACGTTGAGGCGCAGCGCCGGAAAGGCGCGCAGCACTTCTCTCAGCGTGGGGATGCGCACGCCCTGCCCTCGGAAGGGAAACGTCCGGCCCTCATCCGGGGTGAATCCATACCCCGCATCCAGCTTCTTCAGCTCCGACAGTGTCTGCCCCGCAAGGGGCCCGAAGCCATCCGTGCAACGCTCCAGTGTGTCGTCGTGCGCCACGATGACTTCGCCGTCCCGCGTCACGTGGACGTCGAGCTCCAGCATGTCCGTGTGGAAGCGCTCCACCGCCTGACGGAAGGCTTCCATCGTGTTCTCCGGGGCGAGTGACGCGCCGCCGCGGTGCGAGATGTGCAGCGTGGGCCGCAGTCCTCGGAGGAAGGCGGGGAGGGCGTTCATGGCTTCCTCGATTTCACGAAGGTGTCACCGGCCTGGCGGGAGTGGCTTCCTTGCCGGCCCCCGCGGGCCGCCGGTATAAGGCCGACATCCTCGGACCGACTGGCGTCGACTTCAACCCTTGGGCGCCGCGACAAGAAATGGAGATACGAGACATGCAACTGCGCAAGACTCTTGGCGCGGCAGCGCTGATCACCGCGGCGGTTTTGGCATCGGTGGCGGGCTGTTCCGGTCGTGACGATGGCGACGAGACCCCAGACTCCGGCCCGGGCTGTTCGGGCACGTGCGGCGATGCTGGCACGGACGCTGGCACGGACGGCGGCCCCACGCAGAACTGTCCCGCGCCCGTCAACGGCATGGGCCCCATCGGCAACCTGCGCACCGCCGGTGAGCGTGGCCAGTCGGTCACCCTGGACAACGTGGTGGTGACGGCGGTGAGCAATGTCTCCCGCGGCAGCGCGGGTGACTTCATCGCCCGCTTCTGGGTGGTGAACCCCTGCTTCCCGACGGAAGGCATCTACATCGACAAGTTCTACACCGACCTCGTCATGAACTACGAGCCCGTGGTGGGCGACGTGTTGACCATCACCGGCTTCTTCCGCCGCTTCTACCCGAATGGCGACGACAACGTCCCCGCCGGGCGTGACGCGTACCGCCCGGTCATCAAGAGCGACTTCCAGCTCAACGTCGCGGGCGTCAGGGGCAAGCTCTCCATCACCAAGCGCGGCTCCGGCCAGATCCTGCCGGACAACGCGGCCCCGGCTAACTTCGGCAACTCCGAGGGCGGCAGCACGAAGCCCAACCCCGAGTTCGCCGGTTCCCGCGTCCACATCCCGGGCCCCCTCACCCTCACCAACGCCAAGCCCACGGCCCTTCGGCAGTACCCGAATGATCCGGAGAACCACAACTACGTGGGCTTCGAGGTGACCGGCGGCGTGCTGGTGGCCAGCTACAAGACGTACCAGGCCTGCGACCTGCGCGCGACGGCCGACGACGGTGGCACGGTGACCTTCCCCAACGGCATCCACGGCGTCTGGGAGACCTTCACCAACACGCCCTGCACGGACGGCGGCACGACGTCCACCGACGGTGGCCCCCCCCGCTTCACCTGCAACACCTACGGCGACGGCGTCATCCCTGGCACGCAGAACGACTATACCTACGTGCTGTACCCCATGACGTGCGACCCGGACATGGTCGGCACGGTCGCGGCGCCGTAGTTCCAGGCCCATCATCCCTTCCGGGATGATCCGCTGATTTCGCCGCCCCTCGCCCATGTCGGGAGGGGCGGTTTCTTTTTGGACGCGACCCCCAGGTCGGTGTCCGCTACCTGTCGATGTGGGCCCCCGGCTCCCCCAACCGTTTGATTGTGGGTAAGCTCGGGAAAAGTCCAACCTGTCCCACCCTGTCAGACGCCTTGTTCCCTCCGTGAACTCCCCCCAGACGGCCATCCCGTTCGGACAGTACCTGCTGATCAAGCGGCTCGCCGTGGGTGGGATGGCGGAGCTGTTCCTGGCGCACCGTCCGCCGGATCCGGAGCTGGTCGTCCTCAAGCGCATCCTCCCGTACCTGTCGGAGGAGCCCGAGTTCGTTCAGATGTTCCTGGACGAGGCGCGCATCGCCGCGCAGCTCAGCCACCCCAACATCGTGCAGGTGCACGAGCTGGGGAAGGAGGGCGACAACATCTTCATCGCCATGGAGTACGTGGAGGGCGTGGACCTTCGCCGGGTGATGGCGGAGGAGCTGAAGTTCGGCGCCACGGTCCCCTGCGGCGTGGCGGCGCGCATCTGCTCGCTGGTGGCGGCGGGGCTGGACTACGCGCACCAGAGCCGGGGCGTGGATGGCCGTCCGCTGGAGCTCATCCACCGGGACGTCAGTCCGCAGAACGTGATGATTGGCTATGACGGGCGCGTCAAGCTGGTCGACTTCGGCATCGCCAAGGCCGGCGCGTTCATGGAGCGCAGCAAGCCGGGCGTCATCAAGGGCAAGTTCCTCTACCTGGCGCCGGAGCAGGTGTCGCAGGAGCGGTTGGACCACCGCGCGGACATCTTCGCGCTGGGGACCATGCTGTACGAAATCACCACCGGCAAGCAGCCCTTCGCCAAGCCGACGACGGAGGGGATTCTCTACGCCATCCGCTTCGACGACCCGACGGCGCCGCACCTGTTGCGTCCCGACTATCCGCTGGAGCTGTCGCGCATCGTCATGCGGTGCCTGACGAAGGACCGCAACCTGCGCTACCCGCGCGCCGCGGTGGTGCATGAGGAACTGGAGGCGTTCCTCGAATCGGGTGAGCTGCAGCAGAGCCTGGACGTGTCCGAGTACATCGCCCGGCTGATGGGGGAGGAGGAGGAGCGCACCATCCTCCACATCCCCATGGCGAGGCCGGTGGGCCGCACCCAGGCCACCGTTCCCCTGGCGGGGAACCGGCTGATGCAGGCGCCGTCCAGGCTGGCCCCGCTGGAGGTCACCGCGCCGACGTTGTCGTCCACCACGCCCATGGCGGAGCCGTCGCCCGGGGCCGTGACGGCGGTGCCCGGGCTCACCGCGCGTCCCACTCCCCGTCGAGTCTCCGCCGAGGCCGTTCCGGCCGCGCGCTACGCGGACGAGCCGGAGCCGGCGACGCAGATGGCGCGCCCACGCGAGCTGCCCACCGGGCATCGTGGTGCCCATGAGGACGCGGACGAGGACATGTCCACCGCCATCCGGACCGCGCCCACCGGATACGTGGTGCCGTCGGAGCTGCAGGACCCGGATGAAGAGGACATGGGGGACGGAGAGTCCACCATTCCGCAGCGGGGGCGGGGCCGCGCGCCTGTCACGCCGCCTCCGGGCCCGCCGGTGCGCCGCTCCAGCACCCACTCGGAGTTCCCTCCCACGCCTCGGTCGCTGTCGGCGGTGGAGCCCCTCACCGCGCCGCCGACCCCGCCGCGCCGCTCGGGCATGTCCCCCTCCGAGCCGCCGCGCGCCGTCGCTCCGCTGGAGCCGCTGCCGTCGCCCCGCGCGGCCGGCTTCGCGGAGGCGCCCGTCGCCAAGACGCCCTCGCCGGTGGAGACCCGCTCCCGTCGCGTGTCGACTCCACCGACGCCCGCCGCCGCGCCGCCCCGCCGGGCCCCGACGCCCGTGCCGCAGGACCCCCGAGACTTCGACATGGGCGAGGCCTCCGGCGACATGACGATGCCCATCCGGCGTCAGTCCATCCTGGACGTGGAGGCGTCGGTGTCGCTCACCACGCCCATGCGACGCATGTCGCCGCTGGACGAGGAGTCCTCGCAGTCGGTGTCGCTCACCACGCCCATGCGGCGCATGTCGTCGGTGGACGTGGAGGCGTCGCTCACCACACCCATGCGGCGCATGTCGTCGGTGGACGTGGAGGCGTCCCAGTCCGTCTCCATCACCCCGGCGACGGTGAGCCACCGCCATGCCTCCCGGCCGCAGATGCCCGCGTCCCGGGGTGGCAAGGCCGTGGGCGACGAGGACGAGAACTTCCACACCGACTCCAGCATGTCGGCGGCGCACACGAATCCCACGGCTTCGCTCCGCGACGACGGCGAGGACGACGAGTCCACCGCCGGGTACGCCGGCTACGACTACCCCGACACGCGCGCGACCACCGGACGCACGAATCCGCGAGGGCTCCTGCTGGCCATCGTCGGCGGACTCCTGCTGCTGGCGCTGGGGGCCATGTTGCTCTGGGTGCTCTACGGCCGGCTCCGGAGCCCCGTGCCGATGTCGTCTCAGGACCTCTCCCGGAGGGCGCTGGAGGAACAGCAGGTACGGCCGTCGGCTCCGGTGCGGGCCAACTCGCCGCCTCCCGTCGTGAATGCCGCGCCCCCAACCG